>NZ_QAIQ01000314.1 GCF_003061105.1 Arthrobacter sp. HMWF013 | reverse complement strand
GCCAGGAAGAGCGCGTGGAACGCGCCCGTAAGCCATAGGCCCTGGAAGTCATAGTCCGTCGTGACGACGGCGGTCTTCGCGTCGATCACGCCGCGTAGGAGCAGTGACGCCAGCAGTTGGGCTGGCAGGAAGTGCGTGCACACGATCGCGGTCGGCCGGAATAGCCTGATGGCACCGATCACCGGAAGAGCGTTCACCCGTGTCCAGGGGTCTACCGGGCCCCGGCGCCGGAACGGACGGTCGTTAACGTCGTAGCCCCACTCGACCAGCCACGGCAAGTCCTCGACCAGGACGAAGTAACCCTTGTCCAGCAGTGTGCGGTAGAGCACGCTGCTCACCTGCAGCACGTCCAGCACCTGCACCTCGTCAATATCGGCGCGCGCGGCACACGCCTGCTGCACCGCCGCCGCGGCGCTGTTGTGCCCCGCTCCTACCCCTGCTGACAGGATAAGTACGCGCTCCCTCCCAGCGGTGTCGGGGCCTCGTGCCGACGTTCTGCGCATGAAGAGAGTCTAGTGGGCCGTATCACCACCGCCTGGCCAACTTGTCCTCGATCAGCACGGGACTGTGTCTCCTATTGACGGCCCTGCAATGCTGGGCAGCTCTCGCCCCACGCCCCGAACGCGTGGTGGCGGGATCTGACGGCGCCCGGAGCCTCAGCGAGCAGACTAAGATTCACGGCAGGAAGGATCCCGGTGAGAGTTTCCACAACTCGATGCATGACTACAGAGGAAACAGCCATGAAAAGCATGACCTGCAAGCAACTCGGTGGCCCCTGCGATCTCTCGTTCCGGGGCAATACTGCGGACGAGATCATCAACGCACAGGACCAGCACCTCAAGGAAGCTGTCCTGGCCGGTGACTCAGCTCATCAAGAGGCACGTGACGCGATGAAGGGCCGCTGGAAGAACCCGATCAAGGGCATGGGGTGGTACCGCGACACGAAGAAGGCTTTCGCTGCCCTTCCCGAGGAATAAGCCGCTTCAATCCCCAGCGCTGCCGCAGGGATTGACGACGTGGTGCAGTAGCGAGGCACCCGCGCCGAATCACTCGGAGCGGGTGCCTTGTGGCTCAAGCCCGTTCAGCTCTTGCAGAAAGGCCAATGACTGGCTTTCACAAACCCGATGGGGCCGGTTGCGGCGGCGTCGGCGATTCAGGCGAGGGCCGGCGTGTCCCAGAGGTTCAGGACAGTTCCGATGTTTCTCCTCGGCGACGCGGTAAAGATCCGTTGCCCACGCAACATCCTCCACGGGCATTCCACGGAATAGAGGATGATGTCGTCGTCGTTGCGGCGGCGGGGGAGCCTTCCGGTCGCTATCTCGGCGATTTCCTCGATCTTCGATGCGGGAATTTGTCCGTTCTCGAGCAGCCCGAACCAGTGCGAACCCGGAATGCCCAGGATCTGGTAAGCGGTGGCGCCATATTCCTCGAGCCACGCCTGATAAAGGCCCTCAGCATCAATCACAAGCCGCGCGTCACCCTCGAGTTAATCGTCATCGAACCGCGCAGCGGCCGGAAGAAGCAGCAGAGCGCCGGGCTTGATGGCCGATTTCGGAAAATAGGGGAACGCATCGCTTCCCGCCGCGTCAGTGGAGCTGGTGGCCATAACAACGTCAGCATCAGCAAATTGCCTCCTCGATCGTCTCCGCCGAGGCAACGCTGCTCAGCTGCGGGAACTTCGCCGTGGCCCAATCCACGTACGCCTGCGTGCTCGCGGCGCCTCGGCCCTTCACCAGCAGCGTGTCGATCGGCAGACCAACAATCCGGGGCCTCATCCGGGCGTAAACTCACCGAACCGAGGCAGGCCGAAGAGTACTGACCGTCACTTTTGCACTTTTGATTCTCATGGGAATGTATTCTGAGCACACTCAGTTATGAGTGTAGTCACCATCAAAGCTTAGCGTCCACGGCGGCCGAACATTGGCGGACGGCGGTGATCCTGTGATAGATCGAATGCCAAAGGACTGTCTCATGACCCTTTCCGCACTGTTGCAACCATTGGCTCTTGGCCGCCTGGAGCTATCCCCTGGGCTCGCACCGACACCCATGACCGGAAGCCGTTCCACCCGGATGGCACGCCGGGCGACCTGGCGGCCGAGTATGACGGGCAGCAAGGGTCGTGATCGAACCCGCCCAGGCCCTGGCCGATGAAATCGGCGCAGACAGGGTGGGTA
>NZ_QAIQ01000313.1:3618-9015 GCF_003061105.1 Arthrobacter sp. HMWF013 | reverse complement strand
AGTTCAACCCGGACACCACCCGGGAGCAGGTCTACTCGATCGACACTCCCCCGCCCACCGCCTCAGGGTCCCTGCACGTGGGACACATGTTCTCCTTCACCCAGACGGACGTCCTGGCGCGCTACCAGCGCATGATCGGCAAGAACGTCTTCTATCCGATGGGCTGGGATGACAACGGCCTGCCCACCGAGCGGCGCGTCCAGAACTACTACGGCGTCCGCTGCGACCCCGCCATCCCCTACGACCCCGGTTACCGCGCCCCCGCCGAGCCGGCCAAGAACCAGCGCGATTTCGATGTTGTGTCGCGCCGGAACTTCATTGAACTGTGCGAAGAACTTGCCGTGGAAGACGAGAAGGTCTTTGAGAGCCTGTTCCAGCAGCTTGGCCTTTCCGTGGACTGGCAGCTGACCTACCGCACCATCGATGATGCCTCGCGCCAGGTCTCCCAGCGCGCCTTCCTGGCCAACCTTGCAGCCGGTGACGCCTACATGGCCGAGGCCCCCACCCTGTGGGATGTCACCTTCCGGACCGCTGTGGCCCAGGCCGAGCTGGAGGACCGCGAAGTTGCCGGCTCCTATTACCGCTACCCGTTCTTCACCGAGGACGGGGAGAAGATTTTCATCGAGACCACCCGCCCGGAACTGCTGGCCGCCTGCGCAGCGCTGGTGGCAAACCCCGACGACGAGCGGTACCAGCCGCTGTTCGGCAAGAAGGTGACCTCCCCGGTCTTCGGCGTCGAGGTTGAGGTCAGGGCCCATCCGCTGGCGAAGGCGGACAAGGGCTCGGGCATCGCCATGGTCTGCACCTTCGGCGACCTCACTGACGTCATCTGGTGGCGCGAACTCCAGCTGCCCACCCGCGCCATCGTGGGCCGGGACGGCCGCATCGTCGGCGACACCCCGGACTGGATCACCACCGACGCGGGCCGCACGGCCTTCGAAGCGATCGCCGGCAAAACCGTCTTCAGCGCCAAGGAAGCCGTGGTGGAGCTCCTGGCCGCCGAGGACCTCATCGACGGCGAACCCAAGAAGATCATGCACCCCGTGAACTTCTACGAGAAGGGCGACAAGCCCCTCGAAGTGGTCACGTCCCGCCAGTGGTACTACCGCAACGGCGGCCGTGACGAGGAACGCCGTGCGCGCCTGATCGCCCGCGGCCACGAGATCGACTTCCACCCCGCCTTCATGCGGTCACGCTATGAGAACTGGATCTCGGGGCTGAACGGCGACTGGCTGGTATCGCGCCAGCGCTTCTTCGGCGTGCCCATCCCCGTCTGGTACCCGCTGGACGCGGACGGCAACCCCCAGTACGACGCTCCGATCGTTCCGCGCGACGAGCAGTTGCCTGTGGACCCCGCCGCAGATGCCGCCCCGGGTTACGAGGAAGCACAGCGCGATGTCCCCGGTGGCTTTACCGGAGACGCCGATATCCTGGACACGTGGGCAACATCGTCCCTGACACCCCAGATCGTGGGTGGCTGGAGCCGGGACGAGGATCTCTTCGCCAAGGTATTCCCGTTTGACCTGCGTCCCCAAGGCCACGACATCATCCGCACCTGGCTCTTCTCCTCGGTGGTCCAGGCTGACGCGCTGCAGGAAACGGCCCCGTGGAAGCACGCGGCCATTTCGGGCTGGATCCTGGACCCTGACCGGAAGAAGATGTCCAAGTCCAAGGGCAACGTGGTGGTTCCCACTGACGTGCTCGACGAATTCGGCTCGGACGCCGTCCGCTACTGGGCCACCTCGGCCAAGCTCGGTGCCGACACGGCGTACGAGATTGCCCAGATGAAGATCGGCCGCAGGCTGGCCATCAAGCTGCTGAACGCCTCAAAATTCGTCCTGAACCTGGGTGCGACCGAGAACTCGGTGGTGTCCACGGACCTCTCGGTCCTGGCCAATCCCCTGGACCGCGCCGTGCTCGCCCAGCTGGCGGATGTGGTGCGCCAGTCCACCAAGGCGTTCGATAACTACGATTACGCCCGGGCCCTGCAGATCACCGAGAGCTTCTTCTGGCAGTTCACGGATGACTACGTGGAGCTCATCAAAGACCGTGCGTACGGAGCGGCCGGCGAGGCTGAGCAGGCGTCGGTCCTGGCGGCTCTCGCGACAAGCCTGGACACCCTGCTGCGGCTGTTCGCCCCGTTCCTGCCCTTCGCTACTGAAGAGGTCTGGGGCTGGTGGCGCAACGGGTCTGTCCACCGCGCCGAATGGCCCACCGCCTTGGAGGTCGACGGCGACACCACCCTGCTCGCCACGGTCGGCTCTGCCCTGAGCGGGGTCCGGAAAGCGAAGTCCGAAGCCAAGGTCAAGCAGCGCACGGAGGTCCTCTCGGCCACGATCACGGCGTCAGAGTCACTGACCACCCAGCTGAAGGCAGGACTGGGCGACCTCAAGGCAGCCTCGAATGCCCGGGAGATCGCGTTGGTGGCCGGCGAGGGCGAACTCACCGTCAGCGGCGTCGTCCTGGCCCCGGCCGACGAGGTCCCGGCGATCTGATGGGAGCCCGCCCGGTGAGGGCGGGCAACCTGTTTTTTTGGGCAAAGGGGAAGCCCCATCAGCGTTTTGCCGTTGGTGGGGCTTCGACTTTTCGGCCATCTGGTGACGTCTTTGATGGTCTGGCGGGATCCTAGGAATTTCAGGTCTTCCTACCTCGTCACTGGTAGCTTGTATCCGGCTTTGCCGATGGCTGCGTCGAATACATATCACTGAATCTTCGGTTCCTGCGTCCCGCTTCTTTCGAAGTGGGTAAGAACCATTCTGGTACTGCCCTTGGGGAAGCGCAAGAGCCCCGGAAGAACTACATCAGAGTAGTTCTACCGGGGCTCTTTTCCTGCCTACAGGCAAGCGATATCAGTTGAAGTCGGGGCTCTCGGTCCGGCTGCGCTTGATCTCGAAGAAGTGCGGGTACCCGGCCAAGGTGACCGTCGCATCCCAGAGTTGACCGGCCTGCTCTCCCCGCGGGATCCGGGTCAGCACCGGACCGAAGAAGGCGGTGCCGTTGAACGCGACCACCGGGGTTCCGACATCCTGGCCCACCAGGGAGATGCCTTCCTCGTGGCTGGCCCTCAACTGCGTGTCCCAGGCATCCGTGCTGGCGGCCCCGGCCAGCTCGGCGGGAAGCCCACATTCCGCCAGCGCCTTCTTGATGACGACGCCGAAGTCCTTCTCCCCGCCGCTGTGGATCTGTGTCCCCATAGCGTCATAGAGCGGCTTGATGACCTGATCGCCGTGTTGCTCCCGGGCGGCAATGATGACCCGGACAGGCCCCCATCCCTTGTCCATTGCCTCACGGTAGGACGGCTCCAGGTCCCGGCCCTCATTCAGGACGGAAAGGCTCATGACGTGCCAGACCGTCTTGATGTCGCGGACGTCCTCGACCTCGCCGATCCAGCGTGAGGTGACCCAGGCGAAGGGGCACAGCGGATCGAACCAGAAGTCGGCTTGGTTCGTGGTGCTTTCAGACATGCGTAATTACCTCTGGATTCTTGCGGTTTCGAAACTACGGCTCGGTGGTGTCAGGCGGACTTGCGGCGCTTGGTCACGTGCGGAACGAGGGTGGGCTCGGCCTTGCTGAGGACAACGTCCTCGGTGATGACCACGCTGGCAACATCTTCGCGGCTGGGTAGATCGAACATGACCGGAAGGAGCACTTCCTCCATGATGGCGCGAAGCCCCCGGGCACCGGTTCCACGTTCCAGCGCCTGCTCGGCGATGGCATCGAGCGCGCCGTCGTCGAAGACGAGTTCCACTCCGTCGATCTGGAACATCTTCTGGTACTGCTTGACCAGGGCATTCTTCGGCGTGGACAGAATCTGGATGAGGGCGTCGCGGTCCAGGCTGGAGACTGTGGTGATGACGGGGAGCCGGCCGATGAATTCCGGGATCAGGCCAAACTTCAGGAGGTCCTCGGGCATGACCTCCCCATACGAGTCCACCTTGTTGCTGGCGTCGTTGAGCGGGGCACCGAAACCGATCCCTTTCCGCCCGGAACGGGAGCCGATGATCTCCTCCAGGCCGGCAAAGGCACCGGCCACGATGAAGAGCACGTTGGTGGTGTCGATCTGGATGAATTCCTGGTGCGGGTGCTTGCGTCCGCCCTGCGGCGGCACGGAGGCCACTGTTCCTTCAAGAATCTTCAAGAGCGCCTGCTGCACGCCTTCACCGGAGACGTCACGGGTAATGGAGGGGTTCTCGCTCTTGCGCGAAATCTTGTCGATTTCATCAATGTAGATGATGCCCTGTTCGGCCTTCTTGACGTCGTAATCCGCCGCCTGGATCAGCTTGAGGAGGATGTTCTCGACGTCCTCGCCCACGTAGCCTGCCTCAGTGAGGGCGGTGGCATCGGCAACAGCGAACGGGACGTTCAGCCTGCGTGCCAGGGTCTGCGCGAGGTACGTCTTACCGCAGCCGGTGGGGCCGATCAGGAGGATGTTCGACTTGGCGATCTCGACGTCGTCGTGATGGCCGCCCTCAGCGAGGCTGCCGCTCTTGGGTGCGTGCCCGGCCTGGATCCGCTTGTAGTGGTTGTAGACGGCGACGGCGAGGGACCGTTTGGCAGGCTCCTGGCCGATGACGTATTCCTGCAGGAAGTCAAAAATTTCGCGGGGCTTGGGGAGTTCAAAACTTCCCAGATCGGCGACTTCCGCGAGTTCTTCCTCAATGATCTCGTTGCAGAGCTCAATGCATTCATCGCAGATGTAGACACCGGGCCCGGCAATGAGCTTGCGCACCTGCTTCTGGCTCTTTCCGCAGAAAGAACACTTCAGCAGATCCGTGCTCTCGCCAATCCGAGCCATATGTGAACCCCTTTAGTATCTTGCTGCCAGGCAGCTGTGCACCGTTGCTGGAAACGCGGCGGGCCTGGGAGGCCCGGCCGTGACATCTTCCACTCTAGGTCACATTCGGCCCCAAGGGTGGAAAGCGAAGGCCGGTGCCGCCCAATTAACTGGGCCGCACCGGCCTGTCGGTAAGCCTTACTAGCGGGTAATGGCCTGTGGCTTGATCTTGCGTGAATCAAGCACCTGGTCGATCAGGCCGTAGGCCAAGGCGTCGGCCGCGGTGAGGATCTTGTCGCGCTCAATATCGTTGTTGACCTGCTCGGAGGTCCGGCCCGAGTGCTGTGCCAGGGTGTCTTCGAGCCAGGCACGCATGCGCATGACTTCCGCTGCCTGGATCTCGAGGTCCGAGGCCTGCCCGCCCTGGCCGCCGGAGAGGGCGGGCTGGTGGATGAGCACACGGGCGTTGGGCAATGCCAGGCGCTTGCCCGGCGTGCCGGCGGCCAGCAGCACTGCTGCCGCGCTGGCTGCCTGTCCCAGGCAAACCGTCTGGATCTCGGGACGGATGTACTGCATGGTGTCGTAAATGGCCGTCATGGCGGTGAACGAACCGCCCGGGGAGT
>NZ_QAIQ01000313.1:0-3608 GCF_003061105.1 Arthrobacter sp. HMWF013 | reverse complement strand
GTCCGGGTCAGTCGACTCGAGAACGAGCAGCTGCGCCATGACGTCGTCGGCGGAGGCGTCGTCCACCTGGACGCCGAGGAAGATGATGCGGTCCTCGAACAGCTTGGTGTAGGGGTCCTGGCGCTTGAAACCGTAAGGCGTGCGCTCTTCGAACTGGGGAAGGACGTAGCGGCTGGTCGGAAGATTACCGGCAGTCGATCCGAAGTTGTAGGTCATTTTGTTGCTCCTGATCTGGGTGTTCTGCAGTGCCGGGTTACTTCTAGGAGGCGGACTCGCCGGAGGTGCCGTTGGCAGTACCGCCGCCACCGGATACCGAACCCGCGTGGGCCGCAATCTTGTCGAAGAAACCGTACTCGAGGGCCTCGGGGGCGGTGAACCACTTGTCGCGGTCGTTGTCCTTGAGGATGGTTTCCACGGTCTGGCCGGTTTGGTCGGCGGTCAGCTCAGCCATGACCTTCTTCATGTGGAGGATCAGCTCGGCCTGGATCTTGATGTCGGAGGCCGTGCCGCCGATACCGCCGGAGGGCTGGTGCATCAGCACACGGGCGTTGGGGGTGGCGTAGCGCTTGCCCTTGGTGCCGGAGGACAGCAGGAACTGGCCCATGGAGGCTGCCAGGCCGGTGGCAACTGTGACGACGTCGTTCGGGATGAACTGCATGGTGTCATAGATGGCCATGCCGGCCGTCACGGAACCGCCCGGGGAGTTGATGTAAAGGTAGATGTCCTTTTCCGGGTTCTCGGCGGACAGGAGCAGCAGCTGGGAGCAGATGGCGTTGGCGTTGTCGTCACGCACCTCGGAACCGAGCCAGATGATCCGCTCCTTCAGGAGGCGGTTGTAGATGTAGTTGTCCTGGGCTGCGGGATCGACCGTCGCCATCCGGGGGGCCTCTGCGTGCTGTGACATGTGTACTTACCTCTCGCTGGTGACGGTGACGTTACTGAACGACATCACTGAACTTCACTACTTGGACACTAACCGTTTTGCCGGCCTATTTGTTCGCCGGAATCGCGCTGTTCGCTGACGGCGCACGATCGCTACGGGGCATCGGTTAAAGCAGGCAGCCCCCGGACCGTTTGGTCCAGGGGCTGCGCTCACGCAGGGCGTGCTAGAACTTTACGGCTGCCGGATCGTCGTTCTTAGCGGCTTCGGCGTCGGCCTCGGCGCCTTCGGTAGCCTCGGCCTCGACGGCCGCAGCTTCCTCTTCGCCGCCGGGGCGGACGAAGTCGCTGAGGTCAACAGCCTTGCCGTCGGTGTCGGTGACCGTTGCCTGGCCAAGGACCACGGCCAGTGCCTTGCGGCGGCGGACCTCGGAGACCATCATGGGGACCTGGCCGCTCTGATCGATGATCTGGGCGAACTGGTTCGGGTCCATGCCGTACTGGCTGGCGGTGGTGACGATGTAGTCGATCAGCTCGTTCTGGCTGACGTTGACTTCTTCCTTTTCGGCGATGGCGTCGAGGATGACTTCGTTCTGGAAGGCCCGGGCGGTGTTGGCCTTGACCTCTTCGCGGTGTTCCTCGGTGTCGTGTTCGCCTTCACCGTGGCCGTTGCCCTCTTTGAAGTGGGCTTCGAGCTGCTCTTCAACCACGGAGTCCGGAACAGGAACCTCGACGAGCTCAACGAGCTTGTCCAGCACCTTGTCGCGGGCTTCTACGCCCTGCTCGACAACCTTGGAATCGGCAGCCTGCTTGGCCAGGTCTTCGCGGAGTTCGGCGAGGGTGTCGAACTCGGAGGCCAGCTGCGCAAAGTCGTCGTTCGCCTCGGGAAGCTCGCGCTCCTTGACGGCCTTGACAACCACCTTCACCTGCGCGGCTTCGCCGGCGTGGTCGCCACCCACCAAAGTGGTTTCGAAGATGGCGTCTTCATCAACGCTGAGGCCGGTGACTGCTTCGTCCAGGCCTTCAAGCATGGTTCCGGCGCCTACCTGGTAGGACAGGCCCGAGGCGGAGTCGACGTCGGCGCCGTCAATGGAGGCGTTGATGTCGATGGTCAGGAAGTCGCCATCGGCAGCGGGGCGGTCCACGGACTTCAGCGTGCCGAAGCGGCCGCGGAGTTCGTCCAGGGCCTTGTCGACATCTTCGTCGGAGGACTCTGCGGCGGCAACCTCAACCTTGATGCCGGCGTAGTCAGGCAGTTCGATCTCGGGGCGCACATCAACCTCGGCGTGGAACTTCAGTTCCCCGTCCGTGGAGGTGGGGTCCGGAACTTCGGTGATCTCAACCTCGGGGCGGCTCAGGGGGCGGATGCCGGATTCCTGCACAGCTGCCTGGTACCAGCCATTGAGGCCTTCGTTGATGGCCGTCTCCAGGACGTAGCCGCGGCCAACGCGCTGGTCAATCAGCTTGGAGGGGACCTTGCCCTTGCGGAAGCCAGGGACCTGGATCTGCGAAGCAACAGTCTTGTATGCCTCGTCGATGCTGGGCTTCAATTCCTCAAAGGGGACCTCAACATTGAGCTTGACCCGCGTGGGGGTGAGGTTCTCGACAGCGCTCTTCACGGTCTAAGTACTCCTGGGTTTGTGGGATGGGTTTTCTGCAAATGCTAACGATCTGTCCAGGCCGTCGGCCCGGGCCGCAGAGTCGGGGTGACAGGATTTGAACCTGCGACTTCCTGCTCCCAAAGCAGGTGCTCTAGCCAAGCTGAGCTACACCCCGTAAGTGCACAGGCAAGTCTACGGCCATTCCGGCCGTGAATGCACATTTGACACGTGGGGCATGAATTAGGTTTAGTTGTATCCGGCTTCAACAGCCAGCCCGAAAGTCCGGCCGCTAAGATGGAAATCATCAGCGACGCTGTACTCCCGGGGACGTAGCTTAATGGTAAAGCCTCAGTCTTCCAAACTGATTACGCGGGTTCGATTCCCGTCGTCCCCTCCAGCCAAAAGCAGGGCCCCTCAATGAACACGAGGGGCCCTGCTTTTTTGTCTGCTGCGCGTCGTGCCGGGCCTACTTCCCGGGTTGCTGGCAGCCCGGGCACCAGTACAGCTTGCGGCCGGCGAGCTCGGTGATCGCCACGGGCACAGCGCAAACCCGGCAGGGCAGCCCCTCCCGCTTGTAGACATAGTGGGCATGTTCCCCCGCGGGCAGGAGCGCGCCCGGGTCCCAGTACACCGCAGGCGTAGTGATGATCCGCCCGTCGCGCACGCCGTCGGACATTACCGCTGCGGTGTCGTCCCACAAAAGTCCGGCGGCTCCGCGCGAGAGTGCCTTGCCCGGCAGCCACGGATCCAGCTGCTGGCGGAAGAGCACCTCGGCCCGGTAGACATTTCCGACGCCGGCAATCACCTTCTGGTCCATCAGCAGCGCAGCCACCGGCGTTTTCCGGGCCAGCAGTCCTGCCACGAATCGTGTCCGGTCCGCAGGCAGGTTCCTTAGCGGATCCGGGCCGAGCCTTGCCAGGACAGCCAGCGCCTCGGCCTCGGTAATGACAGCGCAGGTGGTGGCACCGCGGAGGTCCGCCCACCCGTGCCCGCTGACCAGCCGGACACGGACTGCGCCGCGGGGCTCGGGGGGACCGTGGTAGGCGTCGTCGCGCCCGGCCCCGACGTCGCCGTCGCCGTCGTCGTACAGCTCCTGCTCACCCACCTTCCGCGGTGCGCCGATGCTGG
>NZ_QAIQ01000312.1 GCF_003061105.1 Arthrobacter sp. HMWF013 | reverse complement strand
TGCCAAGCCTGCCGCCAAATCACTCCCCGGCTATGCCGACGCCAAGCCGATGGTCTTCTCCGGCCTGTACCCGTTGGACGGCACCGACTACCCGGTACTGCGTGACGCGCTGGAAAAGCTGATGCTCAACGACGCCGCACTGGTGTACGAACCGGAGACCTCCGCGGCCCTGGGATTCGGCTTCCGTGTGGGCTTCCTGGGCCTGCTGCACCTGGAAATCACCCGGGAGCGGCTCGAACGCGAGTACAACCTGGACCTGATCTCCACGGCCCCCAACGTCGAATATGAGGTGACGCTGGAGGACAAGAAGGTGGTCCATGTGACCAACCCCAGCGAGTACCCTTCCGGCAAAATTGCCGAAGTCCGCGAGCCCATGGTCTCCGCCACCATCCTGGCGCCGAACGAGTTTGTCGGCGCCATCATGGAGCTGTGCCAGAGCCGCCGCGGCGTGATGGGCGGCATGGATTACCTCTCCGAGGACCGCGTGGAAATCCGCTATCGCCTGCCGCTGGCGGAAATCGTGTTCGACTTCTTCGACATCCTCAAGTCCAAGACGCGCGGCTACGGATCGCTGGACTGGAAGGCCGACGGCGAGCAGGTGGCCGACCTTGTCAAGGTGGACATCATGCTCCAGGGCGAACAGGTGGATGCATTCTCGGCCATTACCCACCGGGACAAGGCCTACGCCTACGGTGTGATGATGACGGGAAAGCTCCGTGAACTCATTCCGCGCCAGCAGTTCGAGGTGCCCATCCAGGCAGCCATCGGCTCCAGGATCATCGCCCGCGAAAGTATCCGGGCCATCCGGAAGGATGTGTTGGCGAAGTGCTACGGCGGTGACATCTCGCGTAAGCGCAAGCTGCTGGAAAAGCAAAAAGAAGGCAAGAAGCGCATGAAGATGGTGGGCACGGTGGAGGTGCCGCAGGAAGCGTTCATCGCTGCCCTCACCACCGACGAATCAAAGGACAAGGCAAAGAAGAAGTGACCACAGCGCAGCGGGGGAACCGCTGATGCCTAGCACTCTTCCCCTCGGCGACCCGGCGCCGTCGGACGGTCTGCTGCCCAGCCAGGCAACCGACGGTTCGGCGGAACGTGCTTTCGGGCTGTACGTTCACATCCCGTTCTGTGCTGTACGCTGCGGGTACTGCGACTTCAACACCTACACAGCAACCGAGCTGGGCGGCGGCGCTTCCCAGGATGCCTACGCCTCCACCGCCGTATCGGAAGTCGATTTCGCGGCCACCGTCCTGCGGGACTCCGGGCTGCCGGACCGGCCGCTGAGCACGGTCTTCTTCGGTGGGGGAACCCCTACCTTGCTCCCCGCTGAAGACCTCGCACAGATCCTGGGCGCCGCCGTCGGGCATTGGGGCCTGGAACCGGGCGCCGAGGTCACCACTGAGGCCAACCCGGACTCAGTCACCCCCGAATCCTTGGCTGTCCTCAGGAAAGCCGGTTTCACCAGGGTCTCCTTCGGCATGCAGTCCGCCGTTCCCCACGTCCTGAAAGTCCTGGACAGGACGCACACTCCCAGCCGGGTGCCGCAGGTGGTTCAGTGGGCCCGCGAAGCCGGGCTGGCCGTCAGCCTGGACCTGATCTACGGGACGCCGGGGGAGTCGCTGGCTGATTGGCGCTACTCCCTGGAGACTGCGCTGTCCTATGAACCGGACCACATCAGCGCCTACGCGCTCATCGTGGAGGACGGCACCAAGCTTGCCGCCCAGATCCGCCGCGGCGAAGTTCCCGGAATCGACGACGACGACCACGCCGACAAATACGAACTCGCGGACGAACTCATTACAGCGGCAGGGCTGGGCTGGTACGAGGTCAGCAACTGGGCCCGGACACCGGAGCAGGCGTGCAGGCACAACCTTGCGTACTGGCGTGGAGACGACTGGTGGGGGATCGGTCCGGGCGCGCACTCGCATGTTGGCGGCGTGCGGTGGTGGAACGTCAAGCATCCCACTGCGTACGCTGGACGGCTGGCCCAAGGGCTCTCACCTGCTGCCGGACGGGAAACCCTGGACGCAGAAACCCGTGAGGTGGAGCGGGTCATGCTTGAGGCGCGGCTCGTCTCCGGGCTTGCGGTCTCAACACTGGGGGAGCCGGGCCGTCACGCCATGGCCGGGCTCATCGCCGATGGACTCGTGGAGGCGCCGGCCGCGTTCCGCGGAAAGCTGGTGCTGACCCTCAAGGGCCGCCTGCTGGCCGACGCCGTGGTACGGCGGATCCTGCCGGACTGACCCCGGACAAAGC
>NZ_QAIQ01000311.1 GCF_003061105.1 Arthrobacter sp. HMWF013 | reverse complement strand
CTTAATCTCCGGGCGCTGCAGGAACGGCGGCGCCGGACCGTGGGCCGCTTTGCGCTGGAACGGCCGGAAGAACTGGTCACCACCGGTCCGTATGGTCTGACCAGGCATCCCATGTACGTGGGGTGGTGGTTCATTCGCCTGGGCACCGGACTCCTGGCCGGTTCAGCCTGGACCCTGGTGACGCTGCCTGTTCTATCGCTGGCCGGACACCCGGAGGTCCTCCGCGAAGAGGCGCTGCTGGCACGGCTCTTTCCGGAGTCCTATCCAGCCTATGCAGGCCGGGTTCCGCGCTATCTCGGCTTCCCCGGCGGTCCGCCCCGGCAGGCCAGGTCCCACGTGCCGTTCCGGGGCCGATCCGGATGGAATTATGGGAGGATATTGACCTGACAAACGCGTGGTTTACGGACCCTGCGGGAAACGTTTCCTCCGTCGTTAAGGGTTGATTTCATGCACATTACCGCCAAGGACCTGGCTGCCCGGATCCCCGCCGATTTCACCCTGGGCGTCGCCACGGCGGCCTTCCAGATCGAGGGCGCGCTGGACGAGGACGGCCGCGGCCCGGCCGGGTGGGATGTGTTCGCTTCCAAACCCGGCGCAATCGTCGACGATCACAGCCCGGCGATCGCCTGCGACCATTACCACCGGATGCCCGGTGACGTTGCCCTGCTGAAACAGCTGGGCGTGGACTCTTACCGGTTTTCCCTTTCCTGGCCACGGATCCAGCCTACCGGCAGCGGAGCCGTGAACAAGGCGGGCCTGGACTTCTACGACCGCCTTCTCGACGAGCTGCTCGCCAACGGGATCTCGCCCATGGTCACGCTCTATCACTGGGATACACCCCAGGCGCTGGATGACATCGGCGGCTGGATGAACCGGGATACCGCCTACAGGCTGGGCGAGTTTGCCGCCATCGCCGCAGAAGCCTACGGGGACAGGGTGGCCCGGTGGTGCACCATCAACGAACCTGCCACCGTGACCACCAACGGCTACACCCTGGGACTGCATTCCCCGGGTGAGGCGCTCCTGATCAACGCCCTGCCCACTGTCCACCACCAGTTGATGGGCCACGGCCTCGCAGTGCAGGCGCTGCGGGCTGCCGGGGTTCCCGGCGGTATCGGCATGACCAACGTCTACTCGCCCATGGTCCCCAACTCAATCAACCCCCTGGACCGGATCAGCGCCGGCCTGATGGATCTGGCCCAGAACCGGCTCTATGCGGACCCCGTGCTGACGGGTAAGTACCCGGACCTCATCCGCGCCGCGAAGTTCTTCAGCTCCTTCGACCACCCGGACGAGGACATGGAGATCATTTCGCAGCCGCTGGATTTCTACGGCCTGAACTATTACATGCCCACCAAAGTTGCCGTGGGGCCGGGCGAGGGTGCAGTGCCGGCAAGCATGGCCGAGGCCATGGGAAGCGACCTCTCCGCCGTCGGCAATGGCGGAACACCGTTCCATGTGGAGACCTGGCCCGAAGCGGACATCACCTCCTATGGCTGGCCCGTGAAGCCTGACTACATGCGCGTCGCCCTGAAGGAAATGGCGGAGCGGTATCCGAACCTGCCTCCGGTGATCATCACGGAGGGCGGGGCAAGCTTCGAGGACATCATCGTGCGCGACAAGTCCACCAACACCACCTTCATCCCTGACGAGCGGCGCCTGAAGTACCTTTCGGACCACATCGAGGCGGCCTTGGCGGCCACCGCCCCCGGCGGTGAGGCGGAGTCCATTGAGCTTCAGGGCTACTACGTATGGTCGCTGATGGACAACTTTGAGTGGTCCGCGGGCTACAAGCAACCGTTCGGCCTGCTCCACGTGGATTTCGAGACCCTCGAGCGGACGCCGAAGGCATCCTTCTTCTGGTACCAGGAACTCATCGAGGAACGGAACCTTGCGGCAGCGGCGAATACCGCCGTCGCGCAGGCCATCGTGCCGGATGCGGGAGACCAGGAGGACAGGGACCTGCCCGACGGCGACGTGACCGCCTTGGGCGCCACCGCATAGCTTTGCGGTAGCGGCTGGGAGGAACTCCTAGAGGAGGTCCAGGACCTTGAGCTGCTTGGCCATGCCGGCGCCGTCGGTCGAATAGATCCACGGAACCATGGACGTGGTGTGGTCGCCGTCCTCGGAGTGGCCGCCGGCGAACACGGACTCGCTGACGGAGAGCTGCCGGATGGCAATGGCGGCCACTTTGTCCGCATGATCCTGGGCAAAACCGTTGTAGATCTGCT
>NZ_QAIQ01000310.1 GCF_003061105.1 Arthrobacter sp. HMWF013 | reverse complement strand
GTCCCCTTCCAGCCCGCCCACCCGGACGCGAGCATCCGCCGCGAACTCGGTGCCCTTAAGCGTCTTCAGGTCTGGCTGGCCATCCTGATCGGCATCGTGGGCTTTGGCGGCTTCTTCGCCACGTACACCTACATTGCGCACACCATGACCCTGGTGGCAGGCATCCCCGCCTGGTTGCTTCCCGTTGTGGTGGCGCTGTATGGACTCGGCATGGTGGCCGGCACCGTGGTGGGCGGCAGGCTGGCTGACAAGTCCGTGATGGGGACGTTGTATTGGGTACTGCCTGGAATCGCTGTTGCCCTCGTTGTCTACGCTATCGCCGCGCACTGGCCGTGGTCCGCGTTGGTGATGGTCTTTGTGGTGGGGGCCTCCGGCTCCCTGCTGATCCCGGCCCTCCAGACCCGCCTGCTGGACGCCTCACCGGATGCCCCGTCCCTTGCCTCTTCGCTGAACCATGCTGCGCTGAACGTGGCCAACGCGTTGGGTGCCTTCCTCGGCGGTCTGGTGATCGCCTGGGGTTGGGGCTTCGTGGCACCAGCGCTTGTTGGTGCGGTGCTGGCCATCCTGGGCCTGGCCGTCGCAGTCATCAGCGGCCTCCTCGAACGCAAAAAGCCGCTGGCCACCTGATCCCGGATCACGTGGCCAGGAGCTACACAACCGCAGCGTAGGGCTGCCTTGCCCGCATGGGCGGTCATCCTGAATGCGTCAGCGCCTTGACCAGGGCCAATCAGGGAAGGACCAGGGCTCATCAGGGAAGGACGTCCTGTGGCCCCGCCCCTGCCTGACGCTGCCCGCTGTCCTGCTTTTCGTCCCGGTGCAGATCGGGTTCGAGATAGATCACCTGGGCGATCGGAACCGCCGTCCGGATCCTGACCTCCGCTTCGTCGATGGCGGCAGCAATATCGCGGCCGGTGTCGGCAGCGCCCACGGAAATTTTGGCTGCCACGAGCAACTCTTCCGGTCCGAGGTGGAGGGTCTTCAGATGGATGATGCGGCTTGTTCCGCCTGCCTCGATGGCCTCGCTGATCCGGGCCACGTCGTTGCGGGTGGCTGATTCCCCCAGCAGCAGGGATTTGGTTTCGATAGCCAGCACGATGGCGATCGCCACGAGCAGGAAACCGATCATTGCAGTACCCAAAGCGTCCCAGATCCCGTTGCCGGTGATCAGCGTCATCCCCACACCGATCAGCGCGAACATCAGGCCCAGAAGTGCTCCGAGGTCCTCCAACAGAATGACCGGCAGTTCGGGCTGCTTGGCCGTGCGCACGAAACTGACCCAGCCCTGCTTCCCACGAACGTGATTGGATTCGATGATTGCCGTCCGGAAGGAGAAGGACTCGGCCACAATGGCCCCCATCAGAACAGCCAGGGGAACCCACCAGAAGTCGCCCTCGATGGCGTGGGGATGCTGAATCTTCTCCCAGGCCTCATACAGTGCAAACAGTCCGCCGACGCTGAAAAGCACTATCGAGACGATGAATGCATAGATGTAGCGTTCGCGTCCGTACCCGAAGGGGTGCTCCGCGCTTGCCTCCTTGCGGGCCCTCTTGCCGCCGATCAACAGCAGCAACTGGTTCCCCGAGTCGGCAATGGAATGGATGGCTTCAGCGAGCATCGACGAGGAAGCCGTCAGGAAAAAGGCAACGAACTTGAGGGCGGCGATCGTCAGGTTTGCTGCGAGAGCCGCCACGATCGCTTTGGTACCGCCATTTGCAGCCACGGAGGCTCTCCTCTTCAGAGTTGGAAGAACTGGCGTGCAGGGTTTGGAAAACCTGCAGAAACCATTGCCGGGCCGGTGAAGACTCCGCCCATGAACACCGTACCTTTCAGGCCCGAAGAACACGGGCCGGCCGGGCCCAAAGCCTGCTGACAACCAAGTCGCCTTATGTTAGCTTGAACACAATCGGGACAAATACTCCCGACGAATAATAAGGAGGAGACATGGGTTTTCTTGCTTGGATTATTCTCGGCCTCATTGTCGGGGCCATCGTTAAAGCCGTAATGCCCGGCAGGGTGGGCGGCGGATGGGTCACCAGCCTCGTCCTTGGCGTCGTTGGTGCTATCGTCGGCGGCTGGATTGGCAGCCTCCTGTTTGGCAGGGGCGTCGAGTCCTTCTTCGACCTCGGTACATGGCTTCTGGCGATCGTAGGTGGCCTGCTCGTTGTTGGCATCTATGGCGCCGTCACGGGACGCGGCAAGACCACACGCGCACCCTGATTCCCGGCATCTCACCTATTCATACAGCAAGGGCCCCGGAGATTTATCCGGGGCCCTGACTTTTAATGGTGATGTCCTAACCAGTGGTTATCTGGCTGCCTGCATGGGTTTCGTTCTGGGCCCTGGCGCTGGCGTAGAGGCACACCGTCGCCGCTGTCCCGAGGTTGAGGCTCTCGGCGGCGCCGTAGACGGGCACTGCCACCCGGTGGTCAGCGAGGGCCAGTTCTTCCTCCGAAAGCCCCTGGGCTTCGTTTCCGAACAGCCAAACGGTGGGTCGCTCCAGCCCATACACCGACTCGACGGCCGAGCCTGCCGTCCTGCGGGCGGCGTTTTCGTCCTGAAGGGTGTCCAGGTTGAGGTCCCCGTAGCCGTCAGCGGCCAGCACCCCGATGCCCCGGGCGCGGCAGGCTGCGGCCACTTCCGCAGCGTCTGCGCCGAGGACCACGGGAAGGTGGAAGATGGATCCCGCGGTGGAACGGACCGCTTTGGGGTTGTAAATGTCCACGCTGGAACCTGTCAGCACCACGGCGTCGGCCCCGGCCGCATCGGCAGCCCGCAGCACAGTACCGGCGTTTCCGGGGTCCCTGACCTGGCACAGCACGGCAATCAGGCGGGGTCCGCCGTCGAGCACTTCTTCAATACCGACATCAAGGAAACGGCAAACAGCGAGGATGCCCTGCGGGGTGACCGTATCCGCCATCGCGGCGAGTACTTCATCCGTGGCGATATAGGCAGGGGTTCCCTCCGCCAGCTCTTCAAATTCGGGGTACCGGTCCAGGCAGGACTCGCTTGCGTAGACCTCTTCGACAATCCCCTGCTCCCCCGCTGCCAGCCGCTTCCGGTGGAGCGTCAGCGCTTCGCGCACAGCCTGGGGGCCCTCAGCCAGGAACTGCTCCCGCTTTAAACGGGCCGGGCGCCCTGCAAGCTGTGCCACCTTCCTCACCCGATCAGCTCGGGGGTTGGAGAGTGAATCATCTTGCGGGCGCCCGGTTTCGTTCATACAAGAACCTTAGTGGCTGGAGCCACCAGAGCTTGAACGACGAACAGGAACTACTTGGCAGCCACTTCAGCGGCCGGCTTTGCAGCCTTCGCCTTGGGTGCCTTGGCAGCCTTGGGAGCCGCAGCCTGGACGGCCGGAGCGGACGTGTCAGCAGGCAGGGAGTCCTTGGCAATCTTGACCAGGGCAGCGAATGCGTTGGCATCCGAGACAGCCAGCTCAGCGAGCATACGGCGGTCAACCTCGACCTCAGCGGCCTTCAGGCCCTGGATCAGGCGGTTGTACGTCAGGCCGTTGGCGCGGGATGCAGCGTTGATACGCTGGATCCACAGGCGGCGGAAGTCGCCCTTCTTCTTTTTGCGGTCGCCGTAGCTGTACACAAACGAGTGCAGCAGCTGCTCTTTGGCCTTGCGGTACAGGCGTGAACGCTGTCCACGGTAGCCCTTTGCGCGTTCAAGGATAACCCGGCGCTTCTTGTGGGCGTTGACCGCCCTCTTCACACGTGCCACGTGCGTACTCCTTCGAAAATCTGATCCCAAGCATCTACTGCCGGAAAGAACCGGCTGGCCTGAGAAGCCTTTTTGGTAGTTGACTGCTGCCAGGTGGCATCAGTCAGAGAACTTGGAACTTAGATGCCGAGCATCTTCCGGATGACCTTTGCGTCACCCTTGAAGACGATCTTGTCGCCGGCGAGGCGACGAGTCAGCCTGGAGGACTTGTGCTCGAGGTAGTGGCGGCGGTTGGCCTGCTGGCGGCGCAGCTTGCCGCTGCCGGTCAGCTTGAAGCGCTTCTTAGCACCACTGTGGGTCTTCATCTTCGGCATGGGAACCGATCTCCTTACGTGTCCACAGACATAGTCTGCAGTTCTTCGAGCAGCCACCCCTGCAGGCGGCGTGCTGGTTGCGTACTGCGGGAGGACAACCTCCAACAGTTTTGAACTAGGTGGTCTTCTTGCCGGCGGGCTTCGGCGCTGCCTTAGGGGCAGGCCTTGCAGCAGGCTTCGGCGCTGCCGGCCGGGCTACCGGCTTGGGCATCGGGACCGGAGGCCTCGGAGCGGCCGGAGCCGGAGCAGCTGCCGGAGCGGCAGCTTCCGCAGGCTTCGCAGCTTCGGCAGGCTTCGCGGCCACAGGTGCTTTGGCAGCGGCTGCCGGGGCAGCCTTCGGAGCCTCACGCCGGGGAGCGGCAGCCTTGGGAGCTGCCTTAGGCGCGGCCTGCCTCGGGGCTGCCTGCTTCGGAGCCGCCTCAGCGACGGCTTCCTTCACTGGTGCCTCCGTGGCGGAAGCCTCGGGGGCAGCCGCAACGGGCGCCTCAGCCTTTGCCGGCGCTTCCTCGGTTACCGGAGCCTGCGTTTCTTCAGACTCTTCAGCAACAGTCCCGGCAGCTTCAGACTCAGTGTCCCGCGCTTCCGTTTCCGGCTCGGTGGTGATGGCGAAACCTTCGGGCAGAAGGTCGGCCAGCGACTGCGTGAACGGTGCCTGGTCGTCGCCGGAGACATCGACCCGCCCGCCGCCTGTTGCCTTGGCTTCGTTCTGCGCCTTGGCCTCTGCACGCTGCGTAGCACGGCGCGCTTCAGCTTTGGCTTCAGCCTTGTTCTTGAGCGGGCCCACCACCATGACCATGTTGCGGCCATCGATACGCGGGCTGGACTCAACAACGCCCACTTCGGCGACGTCGTCGGCGAAGCGCTGAAGCAGGCGGATGCCCATCTCAGGACGCTGCTGCTCACGGCCACGGAACTGGATCATGGCCTTGACCTTGTCACCGGCGCCGAGGAAGCGCAGTGCATGGCCGCGCTTGGTCTCGTAATCGTGGGTGTCGATCTTCAGGCGGAAGCGGATTTCCTTCAGAACAGTGTTGGTCTGGTTCTTCCGGGCTTCACGTGCCTTGACAGCGGCCTCGTACTTGTACTTGCCGAAGTCCATCAGCTTGCACACCGGAGGCTTGGCCTGCGGTGCAACTTCAACGAGATCAAGATCGGACTCGGCAGCCAAACGCAGGGCATCATCAATACGGACGATTCCTACCTGTTCACCTGCAGGGCCGACCAGCCGCACCTCGGGGACGCGGATACGCTCATTGATTCTTGGCTCGCTAATGTTAAAGCTCCTGTGATTGATGTGGTATTCCACCGGCAAATAGAGAAGGCCCCCAATTGCCGGAGCAATCGAAGGCCTCGAAGATCGGATGCACGCTCCTCCAAGAGGGCTGTGCGCACAACCTGCGGCGCAGTGCCTCAGGAAATGCCCGACCAGGTACCCGGCAACCTTGCTTCCCGGGAAATTTCTTCCGGCGGGAAAACGGCTGACGCGGGTGGGAGAGAACTCCGCTTGCAAACTGCATGCCATTCTACAGAAAGAATCCCGCCCAGCGCAGCTTGGCGCCAGTGGGACCTTACACAGCAAAATAACGACATCCAGTCGGTCTGTGACAAGCTTACCAGTATGAGCACTCCAGACAGTAATTCACACGTTTTCGAGGCCCCCGATGCCAAGGCTGACGTGACCCAGCAAATCCGCGACATCTCGGAGGTGCCGGCCATCGAGGTCATCACCACGGCCGCCGTCCACCTCATGAGCGCCGCCGCCGTGAAACTGGGCCTTGCCGCCGAGGACAACGCCGAGGAACTCAAGGACCTGGACGAGGCACGCAAACTCATTACGGCCCTGGCCGGCCTGGTGACCTCAGCGGCACCCGAAATCGGCTCCCAGCACGCCGGCCCGTTGCGCGATGGCCTGCGGTCTCTTCAGCTCGCCTTCCGCGAAGAGTCCATCATTCCGGACGCCCCGGGCAAGGGCCCCGGCGAGAAATACACCGGCGCCGTCAACTAGGCGCGCACTGCCCCGAGGCAACGGGGCCGGCACAAAGAAGTACGACGACGGCGGCGGACGGACCACACGGTCCGTCCGCCGCCGTCGTGCTTGAGGTCCTTGTGGATGTCAGACAGCCGCGCGGCGGCGTCGCACCGCCTGGAGCAGCAGGCCCACCAGGCACAGTGCAACTCCGCCCACACCCACGGAGATGAATCCGCCGGCAGGACCCACGCCGTCGATGAAGACCCCGGCCAGCGGGGCACCCAGGGCCACGCCGCCGGTCAGGGCGGAGCCGTACCAGCCCATCGCCTCGCCACGACGGTCCTCGGGCACGAGTTCGGCGACCTTCTCGGAAGCCGCTGACAGCACGGGCGCGCACAGGAGTCCCGGGAGCACCGACAGGGCTGCCAGGGTCCAGGTGTCCTGGGCGAACCCCATGGGGATGGTCAGCGCGGCCATTCCCAGCAGCAGGACGATGGGCGACACCGGCCGGTGCATGGCTCCATACACCAGGCCGCCCACCACTGATGCGGCACACCAGAAGAGGAAAACAATTCCTATTTCACCTTGGTGGCCACCAATTTCCAGCGCCGCAACAATGCCCACGTCCGAGCCGCTCAGGACCATTCCCGCCCCTGCTGCCACTGCAAAAACGGCGGCCACTGTCGCTGTAAACCAGGTGAAGCTTCCCGAGACTCTGCCCCGCAGGCCCGGGCGCCTGGCCGGGCCCTGTGGCGTGCCGGCGGGAACCAGATCGGCCGCGGCCTCCTGGAGGTGGGCAGGAGCGGCTGAGACCACGGCCATTTCGGCTGCATGGCGCTGGTCCGATGCGCCCTCGGCCGAGGGGACCGCGCTCCGGGTGGGCGGGTTGAACCACATGAG
>NZ_QAIQ01000309.1 GCF_003061105.1 Arthrobacter sp. HMWF013 | reverse complement strand
CCCCAACACAGCCAACCCCCACCCCAGGCGACAGCCGGCACTTCCGCGTGCCGCCGTCGTCCGTCATCCCCTGCGTCCAAGAAAGCAGAACCCCAATGAAGGAGCAACACATGAGGCAGCGCCGCCACCCCTGGCAGACTCTTCTGGCCACCACCGCATCCCTGACCGTCACCGCCCTGGCCCTCACCGGCTGCGGCGGGACTGCCCCGGAAGCGAAGAGCACCCCGAAGGCCGCCGCCGCGTCCTTCGAGGGCAAGGGCCCCATCAACTACGTCTCCAACCGCGATGCCTCCGGTGCCGCGAACAAGACCATCGAGGAATGGAACGCCGCCCACCCGGAGGAGAAGGTCACGTTCATCGAACTGCCGGACTCCGCTGACCAGCAGCGCCAGCAGCTCATCCAGAACGCCCAGATCAAATCGGACACCTTCAGCGTGCTGAACCTCGATGTGGTGTGGACTTCCGAGTTCGCCGCCAACAAGTGGATCCTGCCGCTGCCCGAGGACGCCGTCCCCACTGAGAAGATGATCCCCGCCACGGTCAACGCCGCCACGTACCGGGACTCCCTGGTGGGCGCCCCCTACTACACCGACGGCGCGCTGTTCTACTTCCGCTCCGACCTTCTCAAGGCCGCCGGCATCGCCGTACCGCCCAAGACCTGGGACGAGATGAAGGCCGCCTGCGGCAAGATCCTGGCCCTGCCCGAAGCCGCCGGAATGTCCTGCTACACCGGCCAGTTCGACAAGAACGAGGCACTCACGGTCAACTTCGCCGAGGCCGTGGCCTCCGCCGGCGGCACCGTGGTGGACGCCGACGGCAAGCCCACCGTCAACACCGCCGAGGCCAAGGAAGGCCTGAACCTGCTGGTGGACGGTTTCAAGGACGGGCTCTTCCCGTCCGACGCCATCACCTACCTCGAGGAGCAGGGCCGCCGCGCGTTCCAGGACGGCAAGCTCGTGTTCATGCGGAACTGGCCCTTCCTGCACGCCTCCCTGAGCGCCACGGACGGCTCCAGCAAGGTGGCCGGCAAGTTCGACATCACCGCCATCCCCGGCACCGACGGCCCCGGCGTGTCCACCCTCGGCGGCCGCAGCCTGGCCATCTCCCCGTTCACCCCGAACAAGGCCACCGCGCTGGAGTTCGTCAAATTCTTCACCAGCGAGGAGCAGGCCCAGAAGCGCCTCGCCCTCAGCTCCCGCGCCCCGGTATACGCCACGCTCTTCGCGGACCCCGCCGTCGTCGCCAAGCGCCCGTTCTTTCCCACGCTGCTGACCTCGCTGAACAACGCCCAGCCCCGCCCCAAGGTGGTCCAGTACGGTGCCACCACCAAGGCCATCCAGGAAGAGGCGTACGCGGCCATCACCGGCGCCAAGGACACTGACACGGCCCTGAACGACATGCAGGCCAAGCTCACCGAGCTGTCCAAGTAACCCAGCAACAACCCCCGCAGTCCGGACCACTTGCCTGGCCGGCCGGTCCACCACGGCCGGCCAGCAAGTGCAACCCCAGTGAGGTACCACGCATGACCACCACCCTCCCGTCCGCCGGCGCGCAGGCCACAGCGCCCCCGCCGGCCGCGCCCCGCAAACGCGGCAAACGCTCCCCCGGCGAAGGCCGCATGGCCGCGATGCTGCTCTCCCCCACCCTCCTGGTGCTGGCCCTGGTCATTGTGTACCCGCTGCTCTCCGCGGTGCACCAGTCCCTGTTCCGCGCCGAATCCGGCCTGGACGCGGACGGCTTCGTCTCCGACGTGGAGTCCTTCGTGGGGCTGGCCAACTACGCGGACCTGTTCGCCGGCGAATCCGGCCGGCGCTTCCTGAACGCCTTCGCCAACACCACCTTCTTCACCGTCACCACGGTGTTCCTCGAGACCGTCCTGGGCCTGTGCCTGGCGCTCGCCATGAACCGCGCCTTCCGCGGCCGGTCCTTCCTGCGGGCCAGCATCCTGGTCCCCTGGGCCGTGCCCACCGCCGTCTCCGGCCTGCTGTGGCGCTGGATCTTCCAGTCGGACGGCATCGCCAACAACCTGCTAGGCAGCGAAATTCTCTGGACCGCAGAGGGTAACGCCTCCAAGCTCGCCGTCATCATCGCCGAAGTCTGGAAGACCGCCCCGTTCATCGGCCTCCTGGTCCTCGCCGGCATGCAGATCATCCCCGGCGAACTCTACGAAGCCGCCAAGATCGACGGCGCCGGCTGGTGGCGCCAGCTCGGCTCCATCACCCTCCCGCTGGTCAAGCCCACCCTTCTGGTGGCCGTGCTGTTCCGCATGCTCGACGCGCTGCGGATGTTCGATCTGCCCTTCGTCCTGATCGGCCCCGGCAAGGAATCCGTGGAAACCCTCTCCATGCTGGCCTGGGACGAATCCAACCAGCTGCGCTACGGCTCCGCCTCCGCGTTCGCCGTCATGCTCTTCCTGTACGTCGCCGTCGTGGCCATCGTGTTCGTGAAGGTGCTCGGCGCCGACGTCACCGGCGCCAAGGAACTGAAGCGCATCTCCAGGAAATCCCGCCTTAAGGCAACCCGCATGCAGGCTGTCCCTGAACAGAAGAAGACCGAGGCCACCCGATGACCATCTCAGACCTCCGCAGCCTCGGCACTGAAGGCCACCGCACCGGCGACCAGCCGTCGTCGGACGCTCCCCGCGTGAAGAAGCAGCGCACCTGGCGCTCCTACACCGTCTACGCCGGACTGGCCCTGATCTTCGCCTACTGCCTGGCGCCGTTCTACTGGATGATCGTTTCCAGTCTCCGCCGCACCGCGGACATCTTCGACAACACCCTGCTGCCGGCGCCGTTCTCGCTGGAGAACTACGCCAAGGTGTTCGACGGCTCCACCATGTTCGGCCAGGCGCTGCTGAACTCGCTGATTGTCGCCGGCACCACCACCGTTTTCGCGCTGGTGCTGGGCGTGTTCGCGGCCTACGCGATCTCCCGGCTGAACTTCCGCTTCAAGTCGCTGATCCTGGGCGTCATCATCGCCACGTCCATGTTCCCGGGCATCTCCGTGGTGGTGCCGCTGCTGCGCCTCTTCACGGACATCGGCTGGATCAACACCTACCAGGCCATGATCGTGCCGAACCTGTCCTTCGCGATCCCGCTGGCGGTCTGGAACCTCACCACCTTCATGAAACAGCTGCCCTTCGACCTTGAGGAAGCCGCCATGATCGATGGCTGCACCAAGTGGCAGGCGTTCCGCAGGGTCCTGCTGCCGCTCGCCGCGCCGGGCGTCTTCACCACCGCCATCCTGACCTTCATCCACAGCTGGAACGAATTCATCATCGCGCTGTCCATGATCAACGATCCGAAGATCCAGACCGCTACGGTGGCCATCTCCAAATTCACCGGTGCCACCGAATTCCAGGCACCGTTCGGCGAGCAGATGGCCGCCGGCGTGATCGTCACCGTACCGTTGGTCATTATGGTGCTGATCTTCCAGCGGCGGATCGTCGAAGGCCTCACCGCGGGCGCCAGCAAATGAGTCCGGTGGAGGAAATCTCGCTGGGTCCTGCCGCGCAGTGGTGGCAGTCCGCCGTGATCTACCAGGTCTATCCGCGTTCCTTTGCCGACGGCTACGGGGACGGGGTGGGCGATCTCGCCGGGCTTGCCGCACGGCTGCCATACATCGCCTCGCTCGGCGTGGACGGCATCTGGATGACCCCCTTCCAGCCCTCCCCCCAGCTGGACCAGGGCTACGACGTGAGCGATTACTGCGGCGTGGACCCGCTGTTCGGCACCATGGCGGACTTCGATGCGCTCCTGGAACTCGCCCACTCGCTGGGCCTGCGGATCCTGCTCGACGTCGTCCCCAACCACTGCTCCTCGGCCCACCCTTTGTTCCAGGCTGCTTTGGCGGCCGGGCCGGGGTCACCGGAGCGGGACATGTTCCACTTTGTCCCGGGCCGGGCTGTGGCGTCCGACGGCGGCGCTGCCGCCGGGGACGCTGCTGACGGCGTCCCCGCCGAAGGCGGGGTCCCGCCCAACAACTGGCAGAGCGTCTTCGGCGGGCGGGCCTGGAGCCGCGCCAACCCGGGATCTGCTAAAGACACAGACTGGTACCTGCACCTGTTCTCGCCCGGGCAGCCGGACTGGAACTGGCGCAACCCTGCCGTGGGCGACTACTTCGACGGCGTGCTGCGCTTCTGGTTCGACAAGGGCGTGGACGGCCTCCGGATCGACGTCGCCCACGCCCTGTTCAAGGCCGAGGGTCTGCCGGACTCCCCCTCCAC
>NZ_QAIQ01000027.1 GCF_003061105.1 Arthrobacter sp. HMWF013 | reverse complement strand
CCCGCCGATGCCGAAGACCGTCCCCATGACCGCCCTTGAAGGTATGCCGGTATTGATCAGGCGGTGGGCAGCCCACGAGTACACCGCGTAGGTGAGCCCGGCCAGCAGCCCCAGGCCGATGCCCGCGGAGGTTTCCCAGGCTGAACCCGTCGCCGCCGGGTCCCCGGCGTTCCCCGCTTCCGCGAGACCTTCCGCGAGGCACAGCAGGACAGCTCCGGAGACGCCGAGCACCGCGCCGACGGTCCATCGCCGGGTGAACGGTCTTTTGTCCACCACCCGCTCCACGACGGCTGATGCGAGCGGGGCTGAGCCGATGGAGACTACCGTCCCCACGGCAACGCCGGCCAGATGCATGGAGGAATAGAACGCGAGGGGGTAGAGGGCAACGGCCAGTGATCCCAACGCCACCGTGGGCCAGTTCCCGCGCAATGACGGGCTGAAAGCCAGCATGGGCCGCGCCGCGATCGCCGCCTGCAGCAGGCCGCCGAAACCCATGGCGGCCGCACCGATTGCCAGCGGGCTCACGTCCGGGGCGAAGGTGGCTGCGGTACCTGTGGTGCCCCACAGGACCGACGCGGCGAGGACAAACAGCGCTCCCCACGTGGTTCCCTGGAATCCTGCGGGCTTCACAGGTTACCGATCAGGGTGTCAGCGATCCGGCGGGCTTCCAGGATGCACCGGTCGTCGCCTTCGAGTCCGGCGCGGGCCATCGAACCCTCGAGCAGGAAGGCCAGGTGCCGTGCCAGGAGTGGTACCCGTTCGGGTGCGTCCGGCAGCAGTTCCGCCAGATGTCCGGAGAGCAGCGCCTCTACGTCTTCCTTGTGCTGCCGGACCACCGCCCGTCCGGGGTCCCCGGCCGGCAGTTCGGCGGCTGCATTGAGCAGGCCGCAGCCTCGAAAACCCTTCTCGTAGGCCAGACCGGCGTGGTCCGCATAGGCATCGAAGACGGCGAGGATGCGCTCCTCGGGGGTTGCGGCCCTCTCACGTCTCGCGCGGTACAGCCGCAGCCATTCCTCATGGCGGGCGTACAGGTAAGCGGTCACCAGGTCGGCTTTGGAGGAGAAGTTGTTGTAGAGGCTCTTCTTGGCCACGCCGGCTTCGGCAGTAATGGTGTCGATGCCCGTACCGGTCAGGCCATTGGCATAGAAGCGCCGGGCAGCCGCCTCCAGGAGCGCCTCGCGAGCAGGCCTGCGGGCGCGGGTGCTTGGTGCTGCGGTCTGCTTCTCAGTCACTGACGGTCCTCGGCTGGCTGACGGTTTGAGTAGGTAGACCAGTCTACCTACTCCGTTCCGCAATCCGCCAGTGCCTTGCGGGCGGAGCCGGCGCGGCTACGGAAGCCGCGACGGCCGCAGGAGGGTGGGTACCCCGGCGCTCGCCGGGTCGAGCGGAACGGGGCTTATCAGGATGGCCGGTCCCCGGTGCAGGACGCCGTCCGAGAGGGGAGTGCAGCGCACGCCGCCCCGGCCGCGCATCGCCTTGTGCGCGCCCGGGGCGAGCATCTGGTCCATCCAGGCACACGGGTGGGCTGGCCGTCCAGCCCGGATCTGCACCAGTTCCCCGTGGGTTTCAAGGGCGAAGTCCTCGCCGATCAAAGGAGCCAGGTGGGCGCCTCGGAGGACAACATTGCGGCGCGTCAGCAGCGGGTCCAGTGGACCGGACCCCAGCTCCGCAGCGATGGCCTCGAGGGCCTCGACCGGGAACAGTGTTACGGCGGCGTCCATGTGCGCGGCCTTGCCGAAGAACCTGTCGCCCACAATGCCCTTCCCGGCCACCAGTTCCACGCGCTCGGCATCCGTGGTGGGCACATCCGCCGCGCCTTCGCGGGCACGGCCGAAATAGGCGTGAGCCGGCGATACGAGAAGGTGGAGGATCTCGACGTCGTACTTAAAGCTTTCCGTCATGACCCAAAACTACCCGCCGGGTTCTGCGATCACGCCACGTGCCGCCTCCGGATGTAGTACTCCGCCACAGCGAGGTTGATCACCCACGCAGCGCCCATAAGTACGGCCCTCGTGGTGACGTCCGGCGGGCTCGAGAGGAGTTCCGGCACGATGAGGATCAGGGCCTGGGTTCCGGCGCCGAGGGCGATGGCGTAGGCCCGGCTCATCCATGCACCATGCCGGGCAAAGTCGCGGCGGAGTATGGCCAGAGCTCCGAGTACGAGGCTCAATGCCATTGCCGAGCCGAAAATGAGTCTGAGGATGAGGAGGAGCTGCCCGTCGCTGGGTGGCAGCATGTAGAACACTGCCATCCACAGGCCTGAGAGCGCGGTGAGCATGCCGGCGGGAAGGAGGATCCGCCCGGCCATCCTGTGCCAGCTGCGCCTTCCGCGGCGGAGGGCCGGGTGGAACTGGAAAGCCCCGAGCAGCGAGTAAACCGTGACGCTGACAATATGGATCACCACGGGGGCGGGGGAATCGAAGAACCTGGCGTTGCGTTCCGTCACGGCGGCACCGCCCGATAGCTCGGTCAGCCGGGCGGCGCCTGCGATCACGGGGATGAGGCTGAGGAAAATCAATCCTGCGGGCACAAGCCATGCCGGCCGTGCCGCTTTGATCTGAGGCTTGTCCGGCGTCATCTGCCTGGTCACGTTCACGGTGGTCCCGTCCTGTAGGTCTGGTCAAACATGCTGCCGGTAGCGGCAATGTGTACGGTGTACGCCCTTATATGACCCACGGTAGGTGTACGGCGTACACTAGTCAAGAGTCAAAAGATTAACGGGAAGGTAATCACATGAGCGAGCCACGCGCTGCGTCCGTGCGGGTGCGGCTGAGCCGGGACCGGGTGCTCCAGTCCGCGGTCTCCCTGGCTGATGAAATCGGCATCGGGGAATTGAGCATGCGCAGGCTGGCCCAGGAGCTTGAGGTGGTGCCGATGGCGCTCTACAAGCACGTATCCAACAAGGACGAGCTGCTGGACGGGATGGTGGATGTCATTGTCAGGGAAATCGATCCGCCTGCCGATGAGCCCGCATGGCGGGACGTTGTCCGGCGCAGGATCCTCTCCGCCAGAACCGTGCTGCGGCGGCATCAGTGGGCCCGTCAGGTCCTGGAAACCCGGACGAACAAGACACCCGGGGTCCTGGCGTACATGGACTCGTTTATTGGCATTTTCCTGGACCGCGGCTTCTCTGTGGACCTGACCCATCACGTCATGCACGCCATCGGCAGCCGCATGTGGGGCTTCACCCAGGAATTGTTTGCCGAACCTGTGGACCGAAGCGGTGAGAGCGCACCTGAGGTGGACAGTGCAGTCCAGCAGGCCATGCTTCAGGAGATGTCCAGCCGCTATCCGAATGTCCTGAGGATAGCCATGGCGTCATCACACGATGAAGGAGGGGCGGTGGGACAGGGCTGCGACGACCAGTTCGAATTCGAGTTCGCCCTTGATCTCCTGCTGAACGGCATCGAAAGACTCCACGCTGAAGGCTGGACATCGGCCGCTACCTCCTGACAGTGGAGCCGATGCTGCGGCAAGGCTCAACCCATGAAGTCAGTACGGACTCCCCGGCCTGGAAGGCCACGATGCCACTCGTGGCGGCAGATCCGGAGTCACCGCATCCGGTTTGCACGCGAAGGCGGCCGGCCCGGACCTCGGCCGGCTGGGACGCGAACGACTCCTTGGGCTGCAGTTTGTACCGCTGGCACTGGCACTGGCACGACGCACCGATACCGCGGACACCGAATACCTGCTGGAGGTCCTCCCACTCAACTTGATTGGCAGGGCGGATGATCACCTCCAAAACAGGGCCCTGCGCCGGCGTTAAAGGCCCGTTCACGTGGGTTCCTTCTTCCCGCCGTTTCCGGCAAGGTGGCAGTTGCGTGCCTCGATCAGCTGCTTCAGGTAGCGGGCCAGCACCAGTTTCTCCACCAGTCGTCCCAACGGACCGAACGGGGCCGCGAACTCGATGCGGTCCACCATCGTGGTCCCTGAGGAATCCTCACTGAACTCGTGGACATGCCGGAACCGGCGGAACGGACCCTTGACCTGCTCATCCACAAAATAGTCAGGTGACGCCATCTCGGTGATCCGGCTCGTCATGTGAAGGGGAACGCCGAAGTGCCAGGCCCGCCACATAACTTCCTCACCCAGGGAGATGAGACCGGAGGTCACGCCGCCCACCGCGTCTTCACGTGAGTGTGCCATGGAGTCCTTGTGGATATCGATACTCCGGGCAAGGTCAAACAGCTCCCCTTGGGGAATGCTTGTCCGGGTTGTGCACTCAAAGTAGACGGCCATTGTCAGAGTATTGCAGCTCTGCCACTCCGGAGCCGCCCACCGCGGACAGTCCCCGGAATCAGGCCCGGACCCATTCCCGCACAAGCCCAATGAAGTCGTCCTGCCGGGCTGCCGCTGCTTCTGCGCTGGGAAAGATCACCTGGCCGCGGTCCTTCCCGATCATTTCCAGCAGTCCGCCCCACGTGGACGGATCGAAATCAAAGGCACTCCCGGTGGCTTTCGCGCCGCGGTGGAAAATCAGCTGGACGTGATGAAGCGGCCGCAGGTTGAACGTGACCCGATCAACGGAATCGAAACAGAAGCTCGGTGCTTTCCACTTGATCCGCTCTGTGATTGCCCCGTCGGCATCCAGGACAGCCAGGCGCAGGGACTCAATCACAGGCTTCAACGGATGATCCAGTGACTCAAGGAACGCGTCAACCGCCGGGTTTCGATTCAATGTCATAACGGACAGTCAAACACTCTCGGTACCGGCCCCAGCGTCTCATCCTGACCGCCACGGGCCTAAAGGCCGTACTGGGCAGCCTTCAGGCCTGCGACACTGGGCGAATGAGCGGTCCACCGGTGTTGATCCCCCCGATCGAGCGTCACGTTGACATCAACCGTGCCCTGCACCCCGACAACTTCTGGATCCGCATGGCCCGGTGCGCGGTGGGACTCGTTGTGCTCGTCGCCCTCATGCAGAAAACCTATGATGCCACGCTGCCGGGCAACGACGTCGATGTCTTTCAGCTCTATTCGGAGTTCACGGTCCAGTCGAACCTTGCGCTGGGGATAGGGCTGATCGTGGCCGCGGCGTGGCCACGGGCGCAGCTGCCGCCGTGGTGGGACCACGCGTTTGGCGCCCTCGTTCTTTATCTGGTGATGACGGGCATCATCTACGTAGTCCTCGTGGCGCCGCCGGACGAGCCGTGGTGGACCCTGGACATGTACTGGCCCCAACTGGTCCACCACCGCCTGGCTCCGCTGGTCGTCGCGCTCGACTGGCTCCTCGTAACGAAGACGGTTCGCGGTCCCTGGTGGCGGCCCCTCGCATGGCTGGGCTACCCGCTCGCGTTCCTTCTGTTCTCGTGGGTGCGCGGATCCATCGACGGCTGGTACGTCTACGACTTCCTCGACCCCACGCTCGACGGCGGCTGGCTTGCCATGCTGACGGTCATCGCGGAAGTGCTGGTCGCGTTCCTCGTTGTCGCGGTTCTGGTGCATTTTGCCGGCAACTGGCGTGCCGCGCTCGCAGCCGGACGCGAGCGGCGTTGACACTCGCGTCCGTCATCGACCAACGGCCGACGGCGGGAGGTTCCGTCCCGCCGTCGGCGGTTCCCCTTGAACGGCGCACTAGTCAGCCGTGCAAACGCTGGCGGTACTGCCGCGGCGTTTCGCCGGCGTCGTTGAGGAAATGGCGGTTGAAGTTGGACAGGTTGGAGAAGCCGACTTCGTAGCAGATATCGGAAATGGGTTTGTCGCTGCGCTCCAGAAGGCGCCGCGCGTGCGCCAGCCGCAGCTTTCGGACCAGGTCGCTGAAATTCTGGCCGGTGGCACGGTTGAAGTACTTCGAGAAGGTCGGTTCGGGCATGCCCACCAGGGCAGCGGCCCCGGCCATCGTGACGCTGCCCGCGTGGTTGCTGAAGACATACTCCAGAACGATGTCGACGACGGCGGCGGCCTGCCCGTCCAGCTGCGGCCTGAACCATTCGTCGGCAAGGTAGCGCCGTTCCTCCTGCGGTGCCGCGGCGAGGATCCCGAACAGGGCAAAGAGGTGCTCGAGCCGTTGCAGGCCCGTGGTGGTTCCCATGGCCTCGATGGCAGCTGACGCGCTCTCGGCTGAACGTCCCAGGAACTCGATTCCCCGGGCGGACTGCTCCAGCAGCGGTTTGATCTCCGCCATCTCCGGGACCAGGGACGCGGTCTGCTCAACCCATTTCCCGTCGAACTGGATGACGACGTCCCTGCCCTCCAGTACCTCACCGGGTTCAAGGTCGCTGACCCAATCGTGCGGCAGGCCCGGCCCGACGATGGACACATGGCCGGCCTCGAATGTGCCGATGTGGTCGCCGACGATGAACTTCCCGGTGCCCTTGCGGATGAGGTGGATCTCGTACTCAGGGTGGTAGTTCCACCGGGCCACCGGGCTGGGATAACTGTGCTGGTGCCACCGGACCGAGTGGTTGGGGTCAGGCGGGATGACCTCGCGGTTGGCCCGCATTCCCAGCAGTCTCTCGGCCAGCCTGGCCGTAGCTCCGTCCGCTACATCGGCGGCAGTCATGGTGATCTCCGTTGGTCAGGGGTTATGAATTCTGGACAGCGCTTCGGGGCCCTTACCCCAGATTAGACCCCGCAAGGGGAGGGATTGGGAAAATTAGTATCAGAAACCGGCAACCAGGGCGCTAGTTGTGCCCTATGCCACAGGCCTATCGTTGAGGAACACCAGCGGGGTACACCGGACTTCCCGGTTACTGGCCCCGACCCCCGGTCCCCGGTACAGCGACATGGCAGTTGATGTGCGGGACTGCGCACCCCTGAAGAACAAAGGAGTCCTTAATGCGCTCAAAAATGCGTGCAGCGACCCTGGCCGCCGGCGCTTTGTGCGTCGCCCTCAGCGCCTCGGCCTGTGCAGGTGCCGGCGGAGGCAATTCTGCCGGCGATCCCAACAGCATCAATGTCCTGATGGTCAACAATCCCCAAATGGAGGACCTGCAGCGGCTCACCGCGGAGAACTTCACCGCGGAAACCGGTATCAAGGTCAACTACACGATCCTGCCTGAGAACGACGTCCGGGCAAAGATCAGCCAGGAGTTCTCCAGCCAGGCAGGCCAGTACGACGTCGCATCGCTGTCCAATTACGAGATCCCGTTCTATTCCGCCAACGGCTGGCTTGCGCCGCTCGACGATGTGGCTGCGGATCCCGCTTTCGACCAGGACGACATCCTGCCCGCCTACACGGCGTCCCTCACCGGCGCCGACGGCAAGCTCTACGGCGAACCGTTCTACGGCGAATCGTCCTTCCTGATGTACCGGAAAGACATCCTGGAGGCCAAGGGCCTGACCATGCCGGAGAAGCCCACCTGGGATGAGGTCGCGGACATCGCGGCACAGGTGGATGGCGCCGCTCCGGGAATGAAGGGCATCTGCCTTCGCGGCCAGCCGGGCTGGGGCCAGGTGTTTGCGCCGCTGACCACCGTGGTGAACACGTTCGGAGGCACCTGGTTCGACAAGGACTGGAACGCCCAGGTCAACTCGCCGGAATTCACCGAGGCGGTGGAGTTCTACACCAAACTGGTCCGCGAGCACGGTGAACTCGGTGCCGCCCAGGCAGGGTTCACGGAATGCCTCAACAACATGAGCCAGAGCAAGGTGGCCATGTGGTACGACGCCACATCAGCTGCCGGAGCACTGGAATCCGACGCCTCACCTGTGAAGGGCAAGATCGGCTACGCCCAGGCACCCATCAAGGAAACCAAGTCCTCCGGCTGGTTGTGGACCTGGTCCTGGGCCATGCAGGCGGCGTCAAAGAAGCAGGACGCTGCGAGCAAGTTCATTGCTTGGGCAAGCTCCAAGGATTACGAGGAACTGGTCGCCACCAAACTCGGTTGGGCCAAAGTCCCCTCCGGCAAGCGCATCTCCACGTACGAGAACGAGGAATTCCAGAAGGCGGCCCCGTTCTTCGAGGCCGAGCGTTTCGCCATTGAGAACGCCGACCCGAAGAACCCCGGCGCCCAGGAACGTCCCGCCGTCGGCATCCAGTTTGTCGGCATTCCGGAGTTCGCCGCTCTGGGCACCAACGTGTCCCAGGGAGTCAGCTCCGCCATCGCCGGCCAGGGTTCTGTGGCTGATGCGCTGGCCAAGGGCCAGGAAGCGGCCCAAAAAATCGGCAATAAGTACAAGTAGCAACAACCGAAACGCAGGAGAACCTCATGACTACCGCAACGGCGCGTATCTCCCGATCGGGGCACAGCGCAGCCAAACCATCCAAGAATGCACGCTCGAGGGAACGCGCCCTGGCCTGGGCACGGCGGGCACCACTGCTGCCGGCCCTGATCTTCCTCATCGTCGTCACGCAGCTGCCGTTCGTCGTGACGCTGATCATCTCGTTCATGAACTGGAACAGCCTCAGCCCCGACAAGACAGCCTTTGCCGGGTTGGAGAACTACGCCACGGTCCTCACGGATCCGGACCTGCGCCAGGCAATCTTCACCACCATCCTCCTGACCGTATCGGTGGTCCTGGTGAGCCTGTTGATCGGCCTGGGCCTGGCGCTGCTGCTCGACAAGAAGTTCATCGGCCGCGGCTTGGCCCGGACGCTGCTGATCGCCCCGTTCCTGGTGGTGCCCGTAGCCGCGGCGCTGATCTGGAAGCACGCCCTGCTCAACCCCACCTACGGGCTGATCAACGGCATCCTGACCTGGATCTGGTCCCTGTTCGGCAGCGCCCCGGCGCCCCAACTGGACCTCCTGTCCCAGGCGCCCATGATGGCCGTCATCGTCTCGCTGGTCTGGCAGTGGACCCCGTTCATGATGCTCATCCTGCTGGCCGGCCTGCAGTCCCGGCCCATGGACACCGTGGAAGCAGCGCAGATGGACGGCGCCACCCCCTGGGCCATCTTCCGGCACCTCACTCTGCCGCACCTGCGCCAGTACCTGGAGCTGGGCGGACTCCTCGGGGCGATCTACATCGTGCAGAACTTCGACGCCGTCTTTACCCTCACCGCCGGCGGACTCGGCACGGCCAACCTGCCCTATGCGATCTATCAGACGTTCTACTTCGCCAACGAATACGGCCTGGCATCCGCCGCCGGCGTCGTGGTGGTCATCGGCACCATCATCGTGGCCACATTCGCACTCCGCACCGTCTTTTCACTCTTCAAGAAGGAGGCAGCACGATGAGCACCCTCACCCCCGCCGCACCCCAAAGCAC
>NZ_QAIQ01000308.1 GCF_003061105.1 Arthrobacter sp. HMWF013 | reverse complement strand
GTGGTGGTGACGCCCCGTGCCGGGCACCTGGCCGCCGTAGCCGCGCGGACGGGAATGCTGGCGATAGGGGACGATAAGGACACCAGGCTCGCCGAGTCACTGGCCGCCCATTTCGTCGCTGACTCAGCCCAGGACGTGGATATCCAAATGGTGCTGACGCCCGCGGAGATAGCCGACCTGGCATTCATGGGTCCTGCCGGGCATCACCTGGACCGCGCCGCACTGGCCTCCAACCTCGGTACCGGGGACGACGCGACAGCGGTGGAAGCGATGTTCAGGATCACCGTGTTCCGGCTCGTAACGGACGCAACGTAACGACTTGGCCACGTTCCCGGACCCTCTCCCGGGCGACCTGCCGCCCCGCTTTCCAGCGGACTAGGATTGAAGCACACTTACCGGAAAGTCGGCCGCGGTCGAAGGGGACGGAATGTTTGAATGGCTCGGCGAAAACTGGTGGGCCCTGTGGCTCACCGCTTTCCTCGCTTTCGCAGTGATCGAGATGATCACCCTTGACCTCTTCTTCATTATGCTCGGCGGCGGCACGCTTGCAGCGGTGGTTGCCGATTTCGCCGGCGCCGACCTGTGGCTGCAGATCGTCGTCTTCTGCGTGGTATCCCTGCTGATGATCGCCTTTGTCCGCCCGGTTGCCCTCAACCACCTGAAAAAAGGACCCTCTGAGCAGCGCACCAACGTTGACCGGCTCATCGGCGAGCAGGCCCTGGTGATGGAAGCTGTCAGCTCCACGGGCGGCCTGGTCAAGATCGGCGGCGACGTCTGGAGCGCCCGGTCCGCCGGCGCGGTCCTGCCGGCAGGCCAGAAAGCCGTCGTTTCGGCAATCGACGGGGCCACGGCCGTGGTGTCCGCCCCGCCGGAGCGAGCCAACCCGTCCTAGATACAGCTTCACTGACAACTGGGGAAAAAGGAGATGTATGGATAACGCAGGCGGCGCCGCTTTGGCCATTGTGCTGGTGGTCCTGATCGTGTTTGTCATTATTGTGTTGGTCCGCTCGGTGCGGATCATCCCGCAGGCGCGGGCGGGCGTTGTGGAACGTCTCGGAAAGTATCAGCGGACCCTCAACCCGGGGCTCACCATCCTGATCCCGTTCGTGGACAGGCTCCTGCCCCTGCTTGACCTCAGGGAACAGGTGGTGTCCTTCCCCCCGCAGCCGGTGATCACCGAAGACAACCTGGTGGTGTCCATCGATACGGTGGTCTACTTCCAGGTCACCGATCCGCGGGCGGCCACCTACGAAATCGCCAACTACATCCAGGCCGTGGAGCAGCTCACCACCACCACCCTGCGTAACGTCGTCGGCGGCCTGAACCTTGAGGAGGCGCTCACCTCGCGGGACCAGATCAACGGCCAGTTGCGCGGCGTCCTCGACGAGGCGACCGGCCGCTGGGGCATCCGGGTCTCCCGCGTCGAGCTCAAAGCGATCGACCCGCCCCACTCCATCCAGGATTCGATGGAGAAGCAGATGCGGGCCGAACGCGACCGCCGTGCTGCCATCCTCACCGCGGAGGGCACCAAGCAGTCCGCCATCCTCACCGCCGAAGGCCAGCGGCAGGCATCCATTCTGGCGGCCGAAGGTGACGCCAAGGCAGCCATCCTCCGGGCAGACGGTGAAGCGCAGGCCATCCAAAAGGTCTTCGATGCAATCCACAAGGGAAACCCTGACCAGAAGCTTCTTGCCTACCAGTACCTGCAGACGCTGCCCAAGCTGGCAGAAGGCTCCTCCAACAAGCTGTGGATCATCCCCAGCGAGGTCGGCGAAGCCTTGAAAGGCATTGGCAACGCCCTCGGCGGCACCAATCCCGACCCGCGCTCCGGCGGCGGCCTCTTCGACGAGGAACCTGCGAAGCAGCCCGGCTCCTGACCGTTTCTGCAGGCTGTGTGACTCCATGGGGTTGTGACCGCACGGCCTCAAGGGCGCAATGGTACCTAAGGAGCGGTGTATAATTGAATATTTGTCCGGTCGGATTGGATTCCACTGGAACAAGAAAGCTGCGCAATGCGTTGAAACTTATGATGCAGCACAGTGAACACAGAAGTCCGGAACGGTAATGTCGTGCCGGCTTGCGCGGGGCCCTGCTCCGCGAACCGACCAGAGGGAGAAAACATGAGCGATCGCAGCCTGCGGGGTATGCGCCTTGGCGCGCAGAGCATGGAGACCGAGTCCGGCGTTGAGCCGGCTCCGCGTCAGCGTGTCGAATACCGGTGCGAGGACGGCGAGCAGGTTTTTGTGACCTTCTCCTCAGAGGCAGAGATTCCTCCTGTGTGGGTTTCCAAGACCGGCAAGGAAGCGCTTCTCGTGGACGGGGAACGCCCCGATACCAGCAACGAAAAGGCTATCCGTACCCACTGGGACATGCTCCTGGAGCGGCGCTCACTCCCGGAGCTGGAGCAGATCCTCGAGGATCGGCTGACCATCCTGCGCGAACGCCGCGGCGAACGGCGCACTGCCTGACCGCATCGGCTGGCACAGCAGCGCCCATTGCGGCGGTCTGACGAATTGAAAGAGCCGGCCCGGCAACGTGATCACGTTGCCGGGCCGGCTCTTTTTGCATCAGTGCCGTTTAGCTTGAGCTTTTTCCGGTCAGCTTGTTCCAGCGTGCCAGCAGGCCCCACTTGGTGACGTTGATCATGGCCTCAACAACGATGTTGCCGCTCATCTTGGATGCGCCAAGCTCCCGCTCGACGAACGTGATGGGACGCTCCTCAATCCGGAGGCCCATCTTGGCCACCCGCCACGCCAGGTCCACCTGAAACCCATAGCCGACTGAATCGACCTGGTCCAGGTTGAGCTTCTCCAGCGTGGTGCGCCGGAAAGCGCGGTAGCCGCCCGTGACGTCCTTGATCTTCAGGCCCAGCATAAGCCTCGCGTAGGTGCTTCCAACGCGCGAGATCGCCTGGCGGTAGAGCGGCCAGTTGACGACGCTGCCACCGGGAACCCAGCGTGAGCCCATGGCAAGGTCGGCACCCTGCTCAACGGCTTCGATCAGCTGAGGGAGCTGCTCGGGCTGGTGTGAGCCGTCGGCGTCCATTTCCACCAGGACGTCGTAGCCGGCATCGAGACCCCATTTGAACCCGGCGATGTAGGCAGCACCGAGGCCTTCTTTGCCTTTGCGGTGCAGGACATGGACCTGTGAGTCCTCGGCGGCAAAGCCGTCCGCCAGCTGTCCGGTGCCATCAGGGCTGTTGTCGTCCACCACCAGCACGTCCGAAGCGGGCACGGCTGCCCGCAGGCGTTGAAGGGTTTTCGGCAGCGATTCCAACTCGTTGTAGGTCGGAATGATGGTGAGGATGCGCACAGAGGGCCTTTCCTGGACGGGAGCGGTCGGAGCGACTGGTCCGCAGCTGGATAGCTGGCTGGCAGGCGCAACTATCCATTATAGGGCGATCGGTTTGAAAGGGCCTGTTTGTCGCTTCAGGAACGCAGGGCCGGATTCGAAAAGAGTTCCGCGCCGTCCCTCACGGTCTGCAGGCAGACCGGATCAGCGCCCGTGTCGAGCGCCGGCAGCAGCGGGGTGCGCGCACGGGGATCCGTGCTCCAGGACTGCACGCGTCCGTCCGCAACCTGGACCATGAGCTCCTCAACGTCCCAGACCGCGAAACTCGCCGGTGCGCCCGGAACCAGCTGGCCGGCCATCGGATTGTGGTATCTGGCCGCACGCCAGCCTGCCCGTGTGTGGCCCAGGAATGCGGCCCGCGCGGAGATCCGTTGGTCATGGTTGTGGTGTTCCAGGCAGGCCCGGACACTTGACCACGGCCGCAGCGGGGTCACCGGGCTGTCACTGCCGAAGCAGATGGGAACGCCGGCAGAGTAGAACGAGGCAAATGCGTTCATTGAACGGCTCCTGCCGCCCAGGCGCTGTTCGTACATCCCGCCGCCCATCCCCCAAGCCGCGTCGAATCCTGGCTGCGCGCTGACGGTGACCGAATACCGGGCGAGTTGCCCAATGGCGTCCTCATCGGCAACTTCGACGTGCTCGAAGCGGTGCCCCGCTGCCCGGATCCGCTGCTCCCCCACTTCCGCCGAAGCCAGTTCGAGCGCCTTCAGCGCTGCGTCAAGGCCGGCATCGCCTATGACGTGGAAGCCACCCTGGATCCCCAACAGCGAGCACGCTGCCAGGTGCGCCCCGGCCTGCTCCGCAGAGAGGTACAGGCTCCCGCGTTCCCCCGACGCGTCGCTGTAGTCCGATCGCAATGCCGCAGTCCGGGAGCCGAGGGAGCCGTCGATGTTCAGGTCGCCGGCAAGGCCGCGCACCTGGACGCCGAGCCCGTCCAGCAGGGTCCGGGCATGTTCTTCGGAGGTGGCCAGTTCGCCCCAGTAGGGCAGGATCTCGGGCACTGCGGTCCGGCCGTCAGTGTTCCAGGTGGCGGCAACACGGAGGTCGGCGACGCCGCCGATATGCGGCGCGGCCATCTCCACCACAGCAACGTAGCCATTTCCGGCGGCCTCAGTGAGGGCCCGTTGCTGATATTCCCTCAGGGTGCCCTCGGGGAGCCGGCGTGCCTCCTGGCGGGCTGCAACGTGGGCATCCTTCGTGACCTGCGATCCGGATGTGACGCCGTCAAGGCCGGACAGCCCGGCCGCTGCGGCCAGCGAGGAGGAGACCAGGGCAGAGTGTGAGTCCACCCGGGACAGGAATACCGGCCTGCCCCCTGCAGCGCGCTCCAGCTCATCGGCTGCCGGCATGGCTGGGTCAGTCCACGTGGACTCATCCCACCCGTGACCCAGTACCGGCCCATCGCCTTTAAAGGATGCGACGGCGTCGAGCAGCTGCCTGGCTGAGCGGACCCCGCCCAGCTGCAGGGATCCCAGCGCAATGCCGGATTCTGTGAGGTGGACATGGGAGTCCACGAAACCCGGGGCCACGAGGGCGCCCTTCAGATCGATGACCTCCATTGAACTGTCGGCAATCGAGGTGGCCGCCTGTTCGGAGCCTACCCAGGCAATGGTGTCGCCGTCCACCAGCATGGCCGTGGCAAACGGGTCCGCGGCCGTATACACCGAGCCGTTGCGGTACAGGACTACCTTCCGCTCAGATGGGACGGGCACGGTTGAGTGGTCGTTGGTCATGCAGGCAAGCTCCTGGGGCTAGGGTGGGCAGCGGGCTGCCGGTGATTCAGAGGACTGAGGAGTACGCCACGACGCCGCGGCGGATGAGCGAGATGGCTTCAGCGCACAACCTGGCCAGGCGCAGGTCCAGTCCGGGGATTTTGGCGAGCTGGTCGAGGAGGTCGATGACCTGTTTGACCCAGCGGACAAAATCGCCTGCCGCGAGGTCGGTGCCGCTGAGCACGTCCTGGAGGTGCCGGCCCTTGGCCCACTTGTACATCGGCCATATCAGGCCCAGTTCAGGTTCGCCTGTCAGGGGAAGTTTGTTCTGTTCTTCCACGTCCTCCAGTGCTGACCACTCCCGGATCACCACGTCCACCGACGTTTCAAGCGAGACACTCGGCATGCGCGGGCGCAGGCCACGGTCCTCGCGTTTGGCCTGGTACACCAGGACGGTGGCCAGGGTGGCTACTTCGACGGCGTCAAGGTCATCGAAGGCGCCCAGCCGCAGTGACTGCGAAATCAGCAGATCCTTCTCACCATAGATCCGGCGCAGCCGCTGGCCGTCGGGGCTGATCGTCTGCCGGCCGTCAGCACCGGTCTCCAGGTAGCCGTAGGCCGAAAGGACGTCGCAGACACGATCGAAGGTCTTGGCTATGGTGTTGGTCCGGCCCTGGATCTGGCGCACCAGTGCGTCCGTCTCCCGGCGCAGCTTCCACCAGCGCTCAGACCACCGGGCGTGGTCTTCGCGCTCACTGCAGCCGTGGCAGGGGTGTGCGCGGAGGGCACGGCGAAGTTCGGTGATCCGTTTTTCCTGGTTGGGCAGGACTGCACCCAGGCCAAAATCGGTACTGCGGCCGGGGGCCGGTGGACGGTGCTCCCTCAGTGCGTTCCGCGCAGAGGATGCCAGATCCCTGCGGGACTTGGGCACCTTGGCGTTGAACGACTTCGGAATCCTTATCCGGGTCAGCGGCGCGATGGGGCCTTCCAGGTCCTCCGTGCCGATTCTCCGGAGCTGGTTGTCCAGCGTCAGCACGGCAGGCCGTGGCTCCCGGCCGCTGTGGTCCGAGCTCAACACGATGGCCGGCCCGGGGGCACGCCCGCCCGGAACGTCCACCACATCGCCGGGCATGAGGCGGGCCAGTGAGTCCTCGTTCAAGGACTTCCGTGCCCTCGAGGTGCTGCGCGTGGTGATGTTCTCGGCGTCGGACAGTTCGCGCCGCAGCCGCGCATACTCGGTGAAATCCCCCAGATGGCAGGTCATGGACTTGGCGTAACCGGCCAGGGATTCCTCGCGGCTGCGCACCTGCTTGGCGAGGCCTACTACCGAGCGGTCGGCCTGGAACTGTGCAAAGGACGATTCGAGGATCTCGCGGGCGCGTGCACGGCCGAACTGCGCCAGGAGGTTAATGCTCATGTTGTAGGTGGGCCGGAAGCTGGAATTCAGCGGGTAGGTCCGCCTCGAGGCGAGGCCTGCAACAGCTGCGGGATCGGTCCCGGGCTGCCACAGCACAACGGCATGGCCTTCGACGTCGATGCCCCGGCGGCCGGCACGGCCCGTCAGTTGGGTGTACTCCCCCGCCGTGATATCCACATGGGCTTCGCCGTTGAATTTGTCCAGCTTCTCGAGCACCACTGAACGCGCGGGCATGTTGACCCCCAGTGCGAGGGTCTCGGTGGCGAAAACAGCCTTGACCAGTCCTTCGACGAAGAGCTTTTCAACCACTTCCTTGAACGTCGGGAGCATTCCCGCGTGATGGGCTGCGAAGCCCCGCAGCAGGCCGTCCCGCCAGGTCCAGAAGCCAAGGACGTCCAGGTCATCGGACGGGATGTCCTGCCCGGCCTCATCAACGCGCTGGGCGATGATGCGCTGTTCCTTCTCGGTGGTCAGCCACAGTCCGGAGGAGACACACTGCGCCACAGCTGCGTCGCAGCCCGCCCGGGAGAAGATGAAGGTGATGGCAGGCAGCAG
>NZ_QAIQ01000307.1 GCF_003061105.1 Arthrobacter sp. HMWF013 | reverse complement strand
CGCCGGGGGCGTCAAGCGGAAGCCGATGTTCGCCAAGAGGCCTGCGGACTTTTTCTCCGGAGCTTCGGCGACCCTCCTGCCACGCGCCAACAGGGCCACAGTGGCGGTCCTGGCTTTGCGGTCCACCGAGAGGATTGACCACGTCAGGAAGCCGATGGGAACGGATACCAGCAGGAGTGCGGAAATGATCATGGGACTCATGGGATCTCAGAACTTCAGATCGATGATTTTGCGCATCCACAGGCTGCCGATCGTCATCAGGACGACGGATGCTCCGATCATGGCCCACCCTAGCGGATGGGTGAACATCGAGTTCATGTAGCCGGGGTTCACCGTCATCAGCATCAGCACAATGCCGATGGGCATGGCAATAAGGATGTAGGCGGAGAATTTGCCTTCGGCGGCGAGCGACTTGATGTGGCCCTTGATTTCGCTGCGCTCACGGATGGTCTCATTCACCTGGTCCAGGACCTCGGCCAGGTTGCCGCCCACTTCCCGGTTGATCTGGATGGCCTGCGCGATCCACACGAAGTCCTCGTTCTGCATACGCTCCGACGTGTCGGTCAACGAAGCCAGCAGGTCGCGGCCGAGGCTGGTTTCGGTGATGACACGGCGCATCTCTTCGGAGGTTGGACTCTGTGATTCTGAAGCGGCCGCGTCGATGGCGCGGAGAATGCTGTGGCCCGCCCGAAGGCCGCCGGAAAGTAGCTGAAGGGTGTCGCCCAGTTGCTGATCGAATTTCGCCCGGCGTTTGCCCGCCAGTATTCCCAGGTAAAGGTGGCCAACGAAAGGCGCCAGGATCACGAGCAGGAAGGACACAACCGGGACGCCGATCACCAAGCCCACCAGTGCTCCTACGATGGCACCGGCAATGACCAGCACCATGAATTCGGCCTGGCTGAGCCGGATGCCGGCATTCTCGAGCGCCTCGCGGTGATAGAGCCGGACATTTCTGGTTGCCAGGAACCGGTCCAGGGCGCCTACAGTCGCGTCGGCGATCCGGGTAAGGAACGACGGCGGATCCGCCGCGTAAGGCCGGCGGCGGTCCAATGCAATATCAGGAGTCCGCGGGAGCACCAACACGAAGCCCACCAGGATGGGGGCAAGGAAGAGGAGCGCGGCGCCAAGGAAGATCAGCATTGTGTCCTAGGCCTTTCCGGCGCCGGCAGGGTTTACGCCCGCCGGGGCAGCGCCGGCCGAGGTAGCGAAGACGGCAGGCGAGACGTGGATCCCCAGGTCCTCGAAGCGGTCGATGAAGCGCGGTCGAATGCCCGTGGCGACGGGTTTGCCCAGGAAGCGTCCGTGGGCATCAACCCCTGCTGAGTAGTCGAACACGAAGGCATCCTGGAGAGTCACGATGTCGCCTTCCATGCCTTGGACCTCGGTGACGTGCGTGATTCTCCGAGACCCGTCACGCAGCCGTGAGATCTGTACGATCAGGTTCACTGCCGAGGCGATCTGTTCACGTATGGCTCTCAAGGGAAGATCCATGCCAGCCATCAGCACCAGTGTTTCGAGGCGGGCCACGGCATCTCGCGGTGAGTTGGAGTGCACGGTGGAGAGAGAGCCGTCATGGCCGGTGTTCATGGCCTGCAGCATGTCAAGGGATTCGCCGCCGCGGACCTCGCCCACCACAATGCGGTCAGGCCGCATACGCAGGGAGTTCCTGAGCAGTTCGCGGATGGTCACCTCACCCTTACCCTCGGTGTTCGGCGGGCGGCTCTCCAGCCTGACTACATGGTCCTGCTGGATCTGGAGTTCCACCGCATCCTCGATCGTCACGATCCGTTCGTTTGCGGGCAGGAAGGAGGACAGCACGTTCAAGAGCGTGGTTTTTCCGGTTCCGGTGCCGCCGGAGACGATGATGTTGAGCTTGGCCTTGACGCACGCGTCCAGCAGTTCCGCCATCTCGGGCGTCAGTGTGCCGAAGTCGATGAGGTTCCGCACGGTGAGGGGTACTTTGCTGAACTTACGGATGGTCAGCGATGATCCGCCCACTGCCAGCGGTGGGATGACGGCGTTGACACGCGAGCCGTCTTCCAGCCGGGCATCGACGAGGGGAGATGACTCGTCAATGCGGCGGCCCACCTTGGACACGATGCGTTCGATGACCTTGCGGAGGTGCTCCTCGGAGCTGAATCGAGTGTCAGCGAGCGTGAGGTGACCCTTCCGTTCCACGTAGATCTGGTCCATCCGGTTGACCATGATTTCTGTGACCGCCGGATCGTCCAGCAGCCTTTGCAGCGGTCCGTAGCCCAGGACGTCGTCGGCCACATCCTGGACGAGGCGGGTGCGTTCGTCGGGGGACAGCGGCACCTGCTCGGCGTCGATGATCCGCGTCAGCTCATCGCGTGCCGAGGACTTCAGTTCGTTTTCAGTGATGGCGGAGTCGTTGAACCGGGCACCCAGATGTTCAAAGAGCGCAGTGGCGGCTCTTTCTTTGAGGGCAGCAAATGCGTCCACCGGTTGCTGGGGTTTCGGCCTCGCCTCCTCCACGTAATCGGGGACGACGGCGACGGCGGCGACCGGTGGCGCCGTCGTCGGGCGCTGTTCTGTGGTTTGTTCAAACCATTGCACGCGGCGTGCGGGAACATCAGGTTGTGGCAGAACGAGCGTGGGCGATGAGGCGTGCGGGGCGGCAGCCTGCGGGGCGGGCTGTGCGTTCGACTGGGCGGCACGGATGCGCTCTGAGAGTTTCATTAGACCACTACCCTTCGGTGCAGTTTGCGCTGGGATTTCGCCCTCCACGCGGGGTTGAAGCGTTCCACCAGTTGGTTTAGCCCTTTGGTTGCCGGATCCTTCACCGGCTCTTGGAGCACGGGGATGCCTCGGTTGGTGGACAGGGCCACGGCACGGGAGCGGGGGATGCTCACGTCAACCGGTGCCCCAATCGTCGATTCGAGGTCCTGGACCGTGAGGCCGTTTTTGGCATCCGCCATGTTCAGCACTACATGCCGGGTCTCAGGAAGAATGTTCAGCTGGCGGAGGACGTCGAGGCCGGACCGCAATCCACGCACGCTGGGGATGTCCATTCCGCTGACCCAGACAACGTCGGTGCACTTTTCCATGGCGGCGAGGCCTATTTCCGGCAGTCCCGGCGCGGTGTCCACCACAACGTACTGGAACTGCTCGGACAGCTGCTCCAGGAGCCGGCTGATCTGCTCGGGGGTGATCTCGTCTGCATCTATGGGGGTTGGCGGTGCGCAGAGTGCATAGATGCTGCCCGGGTGGACGGTGAGGAAGGCTTTGAGGACCAGGGAGTCCTGGCTGGCAGCAGGGGAGACGGCGTCCGTCACCGTATGCTCGGGGTCGAGGTAGAGCCCGGAAGCGACGTCCCCGAACTGCAGGTCCAGGTCCACGATGACAACGCTCATCGGCGCCACCTTCCCCAGACCGACGGCGATGTTGGTGGCAATGGTGGTTTTGCCTACGCCACCCTTGGGTGAGAAGACACCGATGACCAGGCCCTTGTTGGATTCCGTGGCTTGCGGGGGTGAAAGGGTGCGGTGCCGGGTGGCAAATGACTGGCTGGCGCGTTCGAGCAGCACCCGGATCTGCGCGGCATCGGAGTCCGGCGGCACGATGTCCCGGATCCCTGCGCGCATGGCCTGGAGGAGGAATCCGGGGTCCGGCTCTGCGGCAAGAATGACGCTGAGTTCCGGGTAGCTCACGTTGAGGACCGTTGCGAGCCGAAGGGCCTCATCTACGGGCACCTCCGGTCCCAGGACCAGGACTTCGGGCTGCTCCTGGTTCAGATGGGTGAAGAGTTCGTTCGGGTCGGCGGGCAGCAGGCTGGTGAAGAACGTCTGCACGCCGCCCTGGAGTCCGCCCGCAACAGCCTGGCGGAGGCGGCCATCAAAGCCGACGTCGGGGGTGATCAGGACGAAGCGGCTCATTTGTAGAGGTCCGTCCGGGTCATGATGCGCGGGCCGCTGTCCGTTGCGTCGAGCGGTTCCCGGCTGAGCCAGAGGGATGCGTACTCCGCGGCAAACACAATTTTGCCGGCGTTGATGTCGTTGACGGCCACGGTGACCATGAGCAGCCCGGTGGGAAGGTTCACGTCGCGGGGATCAGGTTCTGCCGCTGCGCTCGCGGTGGGTGCTGGCTTAGCGGCGGCTCCTTCGGGCGCGCGCTGGACGGCTGTGACCAGGGCCTTGTGAATGGAGAGCTGGACGGCTTCCCTGTCCGCCTTCCCCTCGATGCCGCCGGTGGCTGTGGAGATGAAGATGCCGACGTTGTCTCCGGGTGCCAGCCGACCGCCCACCACGCGCTGTGGTTCCAGCTGGAAAGTGACTTCCTGAAGGCCTGCAGGCACCGGTACTGAGCCGGAGGTCTTGAGTTCTTCGGGGGAGACGAGGCGCTCTGCCAGCAGTTGCTCGCCGGGGACCAGATCGGCGGCGGTCACTTTTCCAACCGCCCCGTCCAGCGTGTTCAGGGCCGTTTTTGCGACGGCGGTGCCGGGCAGTTGTTGCAGGGCAACGGATGCCTTCAGCGCTTCTGCCGTGGAACCGGCAGGAACCGCTTTGGTGATCACCAGTACGTCGACCGGATCAAGGCCTTTGACGGCCCGCTGGTCCGCACCCTGGGCGTAGGACACAACAATGACCGCCCCAACGATGGCCAGCAGGACTGCCACCACTCCTGCCAACAAACGTGACTTCACTGAATGCTCCTGTATGTTCCAAAAATCATGGTCGCTACGGCTAACTGCTGAGTGCGACGACGACGGCGCCGTCCGGTTTGATGTCGCCCAGTTTGAAGCCGCTGGCCAAGGAAACGTATTCGACGAACGTTCCGATGATGCCGCGGCATGGTTCCTTGCACTCAAGGGCTGCGGGTACGTCCGGTGCCCTGTTACGGAAGGTATAGGGAAGGCCGGTGTTGCCGACTTTCCACCCTTCGACATTGAACGCGGCGAAGGTAGTGAGCCCGAAGACTGCGTTTGTTCCGGTACCGGTCACTTTGTTGAAGATCGGCACCAGGACGATGACGTCCTTGCCCGCATTCATATCCGCTGCCCAGCCATTCAGCAGTGCCTCACAGTTGGGTGGGGCGTTATTGCCGGTATCGCCGCCTGCAGTGCTGGTGGCAATGTCGACTATGGCGCCGCACTGGCTTGGATCCTGTTTGAGTTCACCAAACCCGCCTTCCACCGCAGCTCCTGACGGGCCATAGTGGCAGTCGGCATTGGCGTTCTTGCCGTGGAGTTGGAGGAGCTGCATCACGTCGGTCTTGTCGCGGACCTGGCATACCGAAACCGTGATGGGAAACGGGGTGGGTCCCTTTTCCGGGCTTCCCCACTGAACGGATGCCGGCGCTGTGACTTCTGCAGTGTTCATGCCAAGGGCCCTGGCGAAGAAGAGGGACACTTCATTGGGGGAGTGGCCGCTTTCCTGTGCTCCCGCGGTAACGGTGACCGTCCGGTCCGTTGTGTTGAGGACAACTGACTTGAGGTTGCTGAGCCCATCAGCCGCATTGCCGTTGGAAAGCCCTGCCGCCAGGGACGATGTAGCGGAGCAATCAGGATCGGTGACGTTCCGGCTGCACTTCTGGGCGATGGCCAATGCGGCGGCGTCGGCCCCGTTCCGGAGTTGGGTCCGTTCGGCGTAGAGCATGCCCACGTCCACTGCAATGGCACCGAAACCTAGCAGCGCCACGAGCATGATGGCGACGATGACGCTTACTGCGCCATGTTCGCCGTCGTTCTTCACGCTGGGTTGATTCAGCCGCCGCACAGCATTGCTCCTTTCGCGGTCATCGGGAACGGACCTGCGATGCCAGTCATGGTGGACAAGCTGTAGGTGATGGTGACGGACATGCGGTGGCCCGGTGCACATTTCGACGTGCCGGTGTCCAGGTTCTTAAATTCGATGTTCGAGTCCGCCAGCTGTGGCTGAAGCGCGATCGCCGTGTCCTTGACTGCTTTGCGAGCCACCAAGACATCGTCGGAGATTGCCATGACGCGGACACCTTCGCGGGCTGCAGCGGAGAGTGATGCCTGCGCGTTGTAGGCCCGGCTGAACTCCATGACGCCCAGCAGCAGCATGACCAGGACGGGTGCGATGATCGCAAACTCGACCGCAACAGCTCCGCGTTCAGATGCCCTGGACATGATGGCTCCTTTCGCTTCTGCAGATCGGGTTCGGGAAAAGAAGAGTGACGGCGGCTTGATCGCCGCCGCCACTCTCATTCGTGGTGCTGGGGTGGGCGCCTCAGTAGGTTAGGCGCGGCCTTACTTGGAGCAGCTTCCAGCAACAGCTGCAGTGGAGCCAGATGCGGCAGTGGCCGCTGTGTAGGCGCCGCCCTTGACGCTGCAAGCAACACCGTTGAACGTCTCGGTAAGTGTCGTCCCGAGGAGGGTGACGGCCACGATGATGACAACAGCGATGAGCGCGACCATGATGCCGTATTCGACGGCTGTAGCGCCCTTTTCTTCGCTACGAAGGCGGATCATGAGGTTGGTGTGGAGAGAAAGCATGGGGACTCCTGAGCGAGTTCGGGTGGCTGGTCCTGCACCAGCTCAAGCACGAAACTAGCAACCCTTGAGGAGGCTTTGAGCGGAACTTGCAGCATCCTGCGCGAAGGTTGCCTTCGCTGCTCGTTTCCTGCGCCATTGCTTTGCTAAGCCTGTGCGAGTGCTGAGAAAAGGTGACTGCGCGGGCACACAAACGGACCCCCTCGGTTCTGGGTGCCGAGGGGGTCCGGTATTTGGAGCGCCGAGAGGCGCAATGGGTTGAGCTGGCTGAAGGGTCAGAAGGCGCCGGCGAAGCTCTTCATTACGTTGATCGCCGCGGGGCCAATGATGACTATAAACAGCACCGGCAGAATGCAAAACATCAAGGGGAAGAGGACTTTCACTGGCAGTTTCATCGCCTTCTCCTCGGCACGCTGACGCCGTTTGATGCGCATCTGCTTTGCCTGGGAGCGGAGGACATTTGCGATTGCAATGCCATACACATCTGCCTGCACGACTGCTCGCACAAAAGTCCGCAAGTCGGGGACATCAGTCCTCGCTGCCATGGCCAAGTATGCGTCCCGACGGCTGCGGCCAACCTGCATATCCTGGAGCGTCCGCAACAGTTCGGCGGCTAGCGGCCCTTTGCCATTCTGTGCGGCGCGGGCCATTGCGGTCTCAAAACCAAGTCCTGCCTCAACTGAGATCAGCATCTGGTCCAGGGTATTCGGCAGTTCGAGCTCGATCGCCTTCTGCCTCTCGGCACCGCGGCCGTGGATCAGGATATCCGGCGCGAAATAGGCGAGGGCACTAAAGAGCACGACAAAGAGAATGGAGGATGGAGTTGGCCCCTTGCTGATGACCATAATGCCGACGAGGACAACCACCAGCGCCAGCGCTGGCTTGAGGATCAAGAGTCGCTCCAGCGGCATTTGTGCGGGCCGGCCGGCGCGGGCGAGAAGCTTGTCGAGCCAGCCCGTGTAGCCCTTGGGCGTTAAGCGCAAGCCCAGGGGCGTGGAAGATTTGGATTCCCCGGGCGTTGTCCCTGCTCCCAGCGGCAGCCCTTCAGTCAGGCGAAGACCACGGCCAAGGTTGTTCCGGACGGCCGCGAATCCCCGCCTGTCGACAGCAACGAAAGAAAAAACAAGGAACGAACACGGAATGATGATCAGACCGACGATTAGCCATGCTATGGCGCTCATGCTTCCCCCTAGAACTTGATCTTGACGACGCGGCTGAGCCAGAACGTGCCGATCCCCAGGAGCACGACGGCGCTTCCAAGCATGAACCATCCCAGGACATTGGTGTACAGCGTTGCGATGTAAGTGCCGTTGACCACGCTCATGTACAGGAACATGCCAACGGGCAGAGCGACGAGGATGTACGCCGAAAGCTTTCCTTCGGCGCTGAGAGCCTGAACCTGCCCTTTAATTTGAGTTCTTTCCCGAATGGTTTCGCCGACGTGATCAAGCACTTCAGCCAAATCGCCGCCCACCTCGCGGTGAATTTCGATCGCCTGTCCAATCCAGTCGAAGTCTTCGCTGCGCAGGCGGCGGGCGGCATCAATCATGGATTCCCTCAGATCCCTACCCAGCCTCGTTTCGTTGACTAGACGGGCGAACTCCTCTGACGTCGGGGCTTCGGCCTCCTGCGCCACTGCATCCACCGAGCGGAGCAGGCTGTGGCCTGCCCGCAGTCCTCCGGCGAGCATTTGCAGAGTGTCTCCGAGCTGGGAGTCGAACTTTGCCCGGCGTTGTGCGGATCGAATACTGAGAAACAACTTTGCTGCCAACGGCGTTGCGCATATGAAGAGAACACTGAGGACTAGGCCGCCGAGAATGAACCCCACGACGCCTGCGGTAACAGCCAGGCAAGCGATGAGGAGGATGAAGTCGGCCTGCCGCATTTTCAGACCAGCTTGTTCCAACGAATCGCGGCTTCCGAAAGCTGCGTTTCGGCTGACGTTCCGATCCAGATACGCGGTGGCGGAATTCGTAACCCGCGTCAGCAGGGATGGACCGTTCACCACACCCGGTCGCCGACGCGAGAGCGCAATTTCGCCTCGGCCGCTCTGGAACGTGGTGGTCAGAAGCACGGTGAGAGCCACAAAGCACAGGACTATTCCGATGCCCAGAAATATCGGATCCGTGATTGTCACCGAAATCCACCGCCCACCGGCATACTCCCGAACACCGTGGGAGAAAGAGGTATTCCGAGTTCCACGAAGTGATCCACGAAGCGCGGGCGGACACCAGTGGGAATCGGACGGCCCAGGAACCTTCCGTTGGCATCGACGCCGGCGGAATAGTCAAAGACAAACGCATCTTGGAGTGTGACCACTTCACCTTCCATGCCTTGGACTTCGGTGACATGCGTCACGCGGCGCGTCCCGTCCCGGAGTCGAGAAATGTGAACAATCAAGTTCACAGCCGACGCTATTTGTTCGCGAATGGCCCTAAGAGGTAGGTCCATGCCTGCCATCAGGACGAGGGTTTCCAGCCGTGAGATCGCGTCCCTCGGTGAATTTGCGTGAACAGTGGAGATCGAGCCGTCGTGGCCTGTGTTCATGGCCTGGAGCATGTCGAGCGATTCACCGCCACGCACTTCGCCAATAACAATGCGGTCGGGACGCATTCGGAGGGAGTTTCTCACCAGATCCCGGATGCTGATCTCGCCCTTTCCCTCGATGTTTCGCGGCCTGCTTTCTAGCCGGACCACGTGCTCCTGTTGCAGCTGCAGTTCAACAGCGTCCTCAATGGTGACAATGCGCTCGTCTGCTGGGAGGAAGGAGGACAAAACGTTCAGGAGTGTGGTCTTACCGGTGCCGGTACCGCCGGAGACGATGATGTTTAGGCGGGCCCGCACGCACGCCTGCAGAAGTTCAGCGATCTCCGGAGACATCGAACCCAAGGAAATAAGGTTGCTCACCGTGAGTGGGACTTGCCCAAACTTTCTAATGGTAAGAGTTGAGCCACTGACGGCGAGCGGAGGAATGATGGCATTCACACGGGATCCATCGGCAAGCCGAGCGTCAACGAGGGGCGAAGATTCGTCGATTCGGCGGCCAACCTTGGTAACGATCCGTTCGATGATTTTCCGCAAATGCTCTTCGCCACTGAACCTGGCACCGGTGAGCGTAAGCTTTCCTCCGCGTTCCACGTAGATTTTGTCAGGACCATTGACCATAATCTCTGTGACCTCAGCGTCGTTCAGGAACCTTTCCAGCGGTCCCAGGCCCAGGACGTCGTCGATGATTTCCTGGACCAGCCGCTGGCGCTCGGGGAGAGTGAGCGGTATTTCGTCCTCTTCGATGATGGTGCGCAGTTCATCTTTGACGTACTGCTGCAGCTCGGATTCTTCTACGGAGGGGTCGGTGATCCGACTACCCATCCGCTCATAAAGTGCGGTACCTGCTCGTTCCTTAACAGCGTTCAGCGCTTCGTTGGGTTCGTTGCTGTAGGTGCGGGTCCCGAATGGATTTGCCGCATCTGCCGGCGCTGCTACGGAGGCAGTCCACTGACTTGTGGAGTCAGCGTCTTCATTCGCGACGTCAAGGCCTCGTGCGGCCTCCAACCTTCTTGCCAGGCTCATTAGACTATTGCCCTTCTGTGAAGTTTCTTATGTGGTCGTTGCTCCCAGTTGGGTTTGAACCTGTCCACGAGTTGCCCCATGCCTCGTGCTGCACCATCTCTGCTGCCTTCCTGCAAGAGGGGGATGCCCTTGTTCGTAGAGAACGGCACGGCACGCGAACGGGGCAGGACGATGTCTACGGGGCATCCAATCGTGGCTTCGACATCCTGTAAAGTGAGTCCGCTCTTCCGGTCCGCGAAATTCAAAACGACGTGTCGATTTTCAGGCAGGAGATCAAGCTCCGTCAGGATGCCGAATCCGGTTCTGAGGCCTCGGATGCTCGGAATGTCCATTCCACAGATCCAGACAGCGTCAGTCGCCTGATCAAGGGTGGCTAGAACATGTTCGCCGAGACCAGGGGCAGTATCTACCACGACGTACTGGAACTCAGACGCAAGCTGACTGATTAGATGAGCCACCTGGTCGCCGCTGATCTTGTCCGCATGGGCAGGGTTCAGGGGAGCACATAGAGCGTAAATTCCAGCGGGGTGCAATGTCAGATAGGACTTTAAGACCATGCTGTCTTGGACAGCTGCCCCTGTGACAGCATCAGCTAGTGTTCGTTCGGGTTCTAGCATCAGCCCGGAGGCCACGTCACCAAACTGAAGATCGAGATCGAGGACTACTACGCCCATAGGGGCAATTTTTCCAAGCCCGATAGCCAAATTCGTCGTAACGGTGGTTTTTCCGACGCCGCCTTTAGGCGACATAACGGCAATGATGCGGCCTTGTGATTGGTTATCTTCGACCGACCCGCCCAATCCGCGCCGCCTGCTGGCTGCCGCCAAACTCGCGCGTTCGAGCATGGTGCGAATGTCGTCACTGTTTGCCGCAGGGCTGAGGAGATCCCGAATCCCGGCCCGCATGGCCGGAAGGGCAACATCTGCACCCCCGTCAGTCACCAGGACGACGCTGATCTCCGGGTACTGAAGGTCGAAGAGGCTGGCCAAGCGGATTGAATCCTCTGTTGGCAGACCTGGTCCAAGCAGTATCACCTCCGCTAGCTCACCGCTGAGAACGCGAAGGATGTCGTCGGGGCCGGGCGGCAGGTAGTCTGCAGTCAGCGTTTGCAAGGTGCCATGAAGTCCGGCGACAGCTTGCTGCGCCCTTTGGGTAAAGCCCGGGTCAGCTGTGACCAACACGAATCTGCTCATTTGAAGAGCTCGGCTTTCCTGACGGTGAACGGAGCGGTTTCCGATGCAGTGGAGGGCTCCTTGGTCAGCCACAATGTGCCGAACTCTGCAGCGAAAGCGATTCTCGCCGAGTCCGCGTCGGTGCGTGCAAAGGTGACGAGGAGCTGACCGGTGGGAAGCTGTGTGTTGGCTTGTTCCGCAGAGGCAGTTTCGCTAGTGCCAGCGGCCGGCGCACTAGTGGCCCGCTGGACGCTGGTCACCAGCACCTTGTGGAAGATCTGCTGCGCTGATCCGCCTCCGGCGGCGTCGTCAGAGAACAGAGCAACTACGCCGACTGTGTCGCCGGCGACGATCCTGCCCCCGACAACCCGCTGCGCCTCAAGCTGGACTGAGATCTCCTGCATCCCCGAAGGGACAGGAACCGATCCGGGGGCAGCCAAACTTGTCGGGTCGACGAGTCGGACTCCAAGAAGAGGCTCGCCGGGCACCAAATCGGCTGACGTCACTTTGCCGTCGAGTCCATCTAGGCTTTTCAGTGCACCATTGGGCACCGATGCGGCCGGCAGGGAAGTCAGCCGGACGGAGCCCCTGAGCTGATCCAGGGTCGACCCCTGCGGTATCTGTTTGTCGACAACCAGAACGTCCATCGGTTGTAAGTCTTGTTGGGCCCTGGCTTCGGAACCCTGAACATACGAGACGAGAAGCAATGTGCCAACTACGGCGAGCACAAGGGCTACGATGCCTCCCAGAAGGCGAGTTTTCACGTGTATCTCCTTAGTTATAAGCTGCCGCCCAGCTGGTGATCCAGTCTCAGGCGCTTCAATGAAGGTGTTGTTATTGGCTTAGCTGAACTCCTGGAGCGCCATATGCTGACGGTCCACCAAGAGTCGCGGCTTCGGCCAAGGAAACCTTTCGAATGAAACGGCCGAAGATCCCGTTGTCGCTGTTCTTGAGCTTCAAGGACTTCGAAAGATTCGTAGCCTCGGTAGTCATGAAATCTTCAGGCAGTTTGGTTCCGCCTGCGAGGTTCCAACCCCGCAGCGAGATTTGGGCGAAGGCCTCGATGTGGAATTCTGCATTGCTTCCAGTCCCGCGACGGTCGTCAAATATGGGGACCAAGATTTCAACTGTCTTTGTGGGATCAGCCAAGATGGCTCCCCATTGATTCATTCTGGTCGCGCAATCGGCGTCATAGTCTTGCCCAGAATCGGTTCCTACCCACGGATCGGTGATGCTGACTTTCACGCTGCAGGTTCCGGGTGAATCCAGCCATCCGAACCCTCCGGGGACCTCCAGGCCGGAGGATGAGGGCGTGACGCACTCATATGCCGGATCCGAGGCAAGGGTGTCTCCGTGAGACGGGAAGAACTGCAGGTCTTTGGTAAAGAAGGGGTCGGACTCGCACTTTGAAAAGGCCAGTGGAACAACATCGGCGGTTTCGTAGCCGCCAAATTTTGCCTGGGCAGACGCCCTGATGTCGGTGGTCTCAATCCCCAAGGCCCGAGCGAAAACCAACGAGAAGTGGTTGTTGCCGGCCGTGTCCCTCGCCTGTGTCGTCACATTGACGACACCGGAACCGACGGTTGCGGAGACTACGTTGGTGAAGGCATCAAGTGCATTTGCGTTTGCCATGCCCGAGGCTGATGTCACAGGGCTGCTGCAGTCTGGTCCGGGCGGAGTTGCCGCGCACGCTTGCGCTATCGCCAAGGCAGACGAGTCAGCCCCGTTCTGAAGCTGGGCGTGCTCGGAATACATGGTGGCCACGTCAACTGCGAAGGCAGCCATGCCAAGCAGGAAAACCATGATGAGCGCGGTCAGGGGAGCGACGACTCCTCGTTCCGAAGCTGGAGCCTTTATCCACCGCATCGCATAACACCTTTGCCTTCAATTGTTAGGGTGCCAGGCATGCCCGGAATAAGGTTTGGGAAGCCGGTCATCCAAGGAGTTGTGTAGTTCACCGTGACCACTGCATTGTTGCCGGACGAGCAGGTGCCTGAACCCGAATAGCTGATGTTTATATTCGCCGTTGTCAGTCCGACCGATGGCGCCGCGTCCACACCCGCATTTTGGGCGGCCGAGGCCGTATAGGTGGATTCTGCACAATGAATTGCTGCGTATCGCGAAGCTTCGCGAGCCGCTTCTGTGAGGGAAACCTGAATATTGAACGCCCGCCCGAATTCGGCGATGCCGAGGACCAGGCCCATAAAGATTGGCAAGATGAGGGCAAACTCAACTGCTACGGCGCCTGCCTCCCGGGCGCTTCGAGGACGCCGGCGTCGGCCAAGTTTCTGCATCATGATGTGACCCAAGTTCTAAGTGGCCCGGCCTACTAAACTGCCCGGGCGGCTATGGCTGGAGGTTTGGCGACCGTTGAGAGACCCCAGGGCCGGAATGCGGCTTAAAGATTGAAGGCCCAGGTGCGTGACAGGAGCTGTCGAGCGTCTGCTCAGCTTCCCGCCCCGCCCCTGGGCTCCTCAACCTGCCTCCGCAGTTATATTGCGGTGTTTACAGCGACGAAGGCGTCGTTGATTTTGCCTCCGAGTAGTCCCACAACAACCACGATGACTGCCGCGATTAGAGCTACGAGGAGACCATATTCAACAGCCGTCGCACCTTTCTCAGATGCGAGACGACTCTTAGCTCCTGCAAAAAGAACCAGAACGGGGATCATGATCGCTGTCATTAGATGGCAGTGTTGATCTTGATGAATGCATTGTTGATGTTGGTGCCGAGGGCCGCCACGACAACAACGATGACTGCCGCGATCAGGGCAACGAGCAGGCCGTATTCAACTGCGGTTGCACCCTTCTCGGAGGAGAAGCGATCCTTGACGCCGGCAACGTAGGCGAGCATTGAGACCATGAGAGAAGTCATTTTGAGTTCCTTAATTCGATGAAATTGATTTGGATACTTTCAACGAATTTCCAGCTGCCCCCATACTTCTTAGCGGTTGCTGGACTTCGCTAAGAAGAGATTGTCAGCCGGGGATTGCGGCAACAATGCGTAGTTGTACTCGACTTTTTCTGGGACTAATTCAGCTCGTACGGAGAAGACTTGCGTGAGTACTCAGAAAAGTTGGTGTATCCACTAACGACTACTTGGTTTGTTGTTGTCAGTGCGGTTGAAGGTGTCGTTTAGCGGGC
>NZ_QAIQ01000306.1 GCF_003061105.1 Arthrobacter sp. HMWF013 | reverse complement strand
GAGCAGGTCCAGGGCGGGGATCTCCTCCTGGTCGTGGAGTAAACCCTAAACACAACGCGGGGGCACTTTCCGCCCAATAAACTCTGTTTATCGGGCGGAAAGTGACCCCGCGTTGCTGTTTCCGCGCTTAGTTGCGGGGAGCGCCGTACATTTCTTCGATGACGTTTTCGAAGTCCTTCATCACCTGGGCCCGCTTGACCTTCATCGAGGGCGTCAGGTGGCCGGACGCTTCGGTGAAGTCTGAGGGGACGATACGGAAGGACTTGATGGCCTCGGCCTGGGAAACGGAGGCATTGGCCTGCGTGATGAGGTCCTGCACCGCGGCCTTGACCACGGAATTCTCCGCCGCCTCTTCAATGGTGGTGGAAGCAGGGAGCCCATGGCGTTGCAACCAGCCTGGCAGGGCTTCCTGGTCAAGGGTCACCAGGGCGCCGATGAACGGCCGGTTGTCACCCACCACCAGGACCTGAGAGACCAGCGCATCGGCGCGGATCTGGTCCTCCAGGAGCGCCGGGATGACGTTCTTGCCGCCCGCGGTAACGATGATTTCCTTCTTGCGGCCCGTGATCCACACAAAGCCGTCCTCGTCGAGGCGCCCGATGTCTCCGGTCCGAAGCCAGCCGTCGTCAAAGGTCTCAGCAGAGAGATCCTCACGGTTGTAGTAGCCACGCATCACGCAAACGCCCTTGGCGAGGATCTCGCCGTCTTCAGCGATCCGGACCGCATTACCGGGCAGGGGCTTGCCCACCGAGCCGATTTTGATCAGTGCCGGGGTGTTGACCGAGATGGGGGCGGTGGTTTCCGTCAGGCCGTAACCCTCGAGAATCTGCATTCCGATGCCCTGGAAGAAGTGGCCCAGCCGTTCGCCCAGGGGGCCGCCGCCGGATACCGCGTGGGCTACGTTGCCGCCCATGGCTGCACGCAGCTTGCCGTAGACGAGTTTGTCGAAAAGGGTGTGGCGGAGCTTCAGGCCCAAGCCGATGTGGCCGGCTTGCCGGGCCTTGGAGAACGCAATGGCGGTTTCCGTGGCCTTGTGGAAGATGGCGCCCTTCCCGGCGTCCTCAGCCTTGGTCAGGGCCGAGTTATAGACCTTCTCGAAGACGCGGGGGACGGCAAGGATGAAGGTTGGCTGGTAACTCTGCAGATCGGCAAGGAGGTTCTTGATGTCCGGTGTGTGCGCCACCGTGGCACCGCCTGCCACTGCCAGGACGGAGATGAAGCGGGCAAAGACGTGTGCCAGCGGGAGGAACATGATGGTCTTGGAGTTCTCGTTGACGACGTCGCCCAGGATGGCCAGAGCATTGTCGGAGAGCTCCACAAAGTTGCCGTGGGTCAGTTCGCAGCCCTTGGGCCGGCCGGTTGTACCGGAGGTGTAGATGATGGTGGCGATATCCGTCAGCCGGGCCGACGTGCGGCGGGCCTCAAGCTCGGCATCGCTGACGCCGCGCCCGGCCTCGCGGACGGCGTCCAGCCCGGCGCCTTCAAGCTGCCAGACGTGGTGCAGTGCGGTGAGTCCTTCTGAGGTGGCAGCCTGCCGGATGATGTCCTCGTGGTGGGCTGCCTCGGCGAATACGGCAACGGCGCCGGAGTCACCGAGGTTCCAGGCGACCTGGGACGGTGATGAGGTTTCGTAGATCGGGACCGGCACCCCGCCGGCGAACCAGATGGCGAAGTCGACCAGTGCCCATTCGTACCGGGTGCGTGACATGATGCCCACACGGTCGCCGGCCCCTACGCCGCTGGCGATCAGGCCCTTTGCAAGCGCGGTGACGTCGGCCAGGAAGTCCTTGGCGGAGACATTTTGCCAGGCGCCTGCGGAGTCCAGCCGCGAGAACAGCGAAGGGTTGCTGGGCTTGGCAGCCTGCCGAAGCAGCAGATCGGTGATGTTGGTTTCCGGGGGGACCACAACCAGTGGCGGAACACTGAATTCGCGCACTATAGCTCCTTTGATATCCATAGACCCGCACAGGGTATGCCTAAAGACTAATACGCCCGCAACGTGGCCGTGCAGTAATAAACCTACTGGCGAGTAACTTAGGAGTCAAAGCCTGGTGAGTGCCAATTTGCGGGCCTGACGTGGACGCCTGCCCGGCCCGCCTACAATGAGGGACTATGTATGTACCGCCCCACGGCGACCAGGCCGGTTCCCCACGACGTCCAGCGCCCTGGCGGCGACGGCAACAGGCCATGCAGGCCCGGCCGGGGCCGGGGCAAGGACTCCGCGAACACCTGCGGCTCGGGCGCAAGGGCTTGGCCATCGGCATCGACATCGGCGGGACCAAGGTTGCCGGCGGGGTCGTGGACGCTGAAGGCAGGATCCTCAGTGAAACCCGGCGGTCCACTCCCGGCAGCGACCCCCGCGCCGTGGAGAAAGTCATCGTCGAGGTGGTGGAGGAACTGGCTGCCGGCCATCGGATCTCTTCGGTAGGCATCGGAGCGGCCGGGTGGATGGACCTCGACGCCGGTACAGTACTGTTCAGCCCCCACCTCGCCTGGCGGAACGAACCCCTCAGGGCAAACCTGCAGAGCCTGCTGCGCCGGCCGGTCCTGCTGACGAACGACGCCGACGCAGCGGCCTGGGCGGAATGGCGCTTCGGTGCCGGTAAGGGCGAGGACAGGCTGGTGTGCATCACTCTGGGCACCGGCATCGGCGGTGCCATGGTGGTGGACGGCAGGGTGGAGCGCGGCCGCTTCGGCGTGGCCGGCGAATTCGGCCACCAGATCATCATGCCCGGCGGACACCGTTGCGAATGCGGCAACCGCGGATGCTGGGAGCAGTACGCCTCAGGGAACGCGTTGGGGCGGGAAGCGAGGATCCTGGCGCGGGCCAACTCGCCGGTTGCCCACGACCTGTTGGCCGCCGTTGACGGCAACACGGACAGGATCACGGGGGTGACCGTCACCGAGCTCGCCCTGGCCGGAGACGCTGCGTGCCGGGAACTCCTTGACGAAGTGGGCGAGTGGCTGGGTCTGGGCCTGGCGAACCTGGCCGCGGCCCTTGATCCGGGACTTTTTGTGATCGGTGGGGGACTGTGCTCTGCCGGAGATCTCCTTTTGGAGCCGGCACGCAAAGCCTTCGCCCGGAACCTTACCGGCCGGGGCTTCCGTCCTGCAGCGGGAATCGAACTGGCAGCCCTCGGGCCCAACGCCGGCCTCATCGGTGCCGCTGACCTGTCCCGCGTCAGCAGCCGGATGCGCAGCTAGCGGCACAGCCCCGGCCAGCGCCTGCGGGGACGTACCGCTAGACGCGTGCGCCGTCGTCGTTCTCGTCTTTTTCCTGGGGGAGCTTCATCACCAGGTAAACCACTGCGAGGACAAACACCGCCACCATGCCCACCACAGCCAGTACAGGGGCGGACCGCCAGAACATTGCCGACAGGACCAAGGCAACGGGCGCACCCACGGCGCCCAGCCAGGCCAGCATGGTCAGAGGATCGGTCCCCGCAAGGCTCGGCGGTTCCTCGGGAACGAACGCTCCGTCGTCATCTTCCGCCTCATAATCACGGGGCCCTCCGGTGACGGAACCGGGCTGCCCGGAGCCCTCGGAGTCGCCGCCATCGCCCGCTGCCGGAGCGGACGCGAGCCGCTCGGCCGCGGACAGTTCAGTGGGGGCCGCCCCGGCAAGTCCCAGGGGATCGAAGTCGCGGAAGGTTGCGGACGGGGATGGTGCGCCCGTGGCGCCGTTATCTCCAGCGGAATCACCGGTCCCAGCCACGCCGCCTGCCCCGGAACCTTCCTCGAGCCGTGCTACCAGATCAAGCCAGACGGCGTCGTCCTGGTTAGCTCCCTGATCCGGTGAGCCGGAGTCTGGCTTAGTCATTGGCGGTGCCCTTCTGCAGCAGGTCAGACCTCGTGCCTGACGACGCCGGATCGGCAGGGGCCTCGGCGTCGACCACCGTCCGGATGAAATCGACGGAGCCCTGGAAGATTTCCTGGGCATCGTTATCCAACGTTGCCACGTGGTAGCTGTTCTCGAGGGAGGTCAGGGTCAGCGGGGCGTGGGTCAGTCCCCGGCGCAAGGCCACGATGCTCGTATCAGAGACCACGTGGTCCACTGTGGAGCGGAAAACCCGGACCGGGGCGGTGATACGGGGGAGCAGCCTGATGGTGTCCTTAAACATCTTGTTCATCTCATGGGCGGCAGCCACCGGGGTACGCGGGTAGGCCCCTTCGTCCATTCCAGGTTTCAGGATGTCATTGGCGATCGCCGGGGTGCTCTTGAGCACCAGTTTCAGGATCCCTGCCAAGGGTGCGCGTGGATCGTCGATGACCAGTGCCGGGTTGACCAGGACCACGCCGGCAACAGGGCGGGTCGCCGCGATCCTCAAGGCCAGTGCCCCTCCCATGCTCAGCCCGGCCACGAACACCTGGTCGCACTGGGAATCGAGGTCAAGGTAGGCCTCGTCCAGGGCAGCGTGCCATTGCTGCCACCGTGTCCTGGCAAGTTCCTGCCAGCTGGTGCCGTGGCCGGGCAGCAGCGGCATGCGTACCGCGAAGCCGGCATCGGCGAACGCCTGAGCCCAGGCCCGGAGCCCGTGCGGGCTGCCCGTGAACCCGTGCGAGAGCACCACACCGATCCGGACGCCGTCCCCCTGAAGGGCGCTGCTGAAGGGGCTGTGGTCCGGAAGGCTTGCCATAACGTCTCCGTGGGGGTGTGGGGCGGCGTCCGCTGTGTCCGCGGAGTGGGCGAGGAAGAACTTACTGGAACGGGTAAAAATCTCCGGCGCGTCCACATCAAGGGTGGCAACATGGCTGCTGTTGTGAAGGTCCACCACCTCCACCAGCCTCGGTCCGAGGCGGTGCCGCAGCGCGGCCAGCGAGGTGGGAGGCACGACGGCGTCGGTCCGGGACTTGAAGACCTGCACCGGGGCATTAACCTGGTGCAGCCCGCGCGTCGCTGCGCCGAAGAGCTTTTTCAGTTCGTGCACTGCCGTCAGAGGCGTGCGGGAATAGTCGCCGTCTTCGGTGGATGCCGCCGTCGGCTTTTCTTCCTGGATGGGCATCGTGGTGCGCTGGAAGTACTTCAGCACGCCTATCACGCGCACGCGGCGGTCATAGAAGCTCAGGCCCGGATTCACCACGGAAACCCCTGCCACCGGGTGCCGGGCGGCAATGAGGAGGGCGATGGCGCCGCCCATCGACAGGCCGGCCACAAAACACCGGTCCGTCCTGGCGGCAAGCTCCAGGTATGCGTTTTCGAAAGCGGCGTACCAGCCGTGCCAGTTGGAGCGCGCCAGCTGCTTCCAGTCGGTTCCATGCCCGGGCAGCAGCGGCACTGTCACCGCAAAACCCTGGGCGGCAAGGTATTCAGCCCATGGCAGGACGCTGAGGGGGCTGCCCGTAAAGCCGTGGCAGATCGCGATTCCGGTCCGCGCGTTAGGGCCGTGGCCGGGATAGCTGAAAGCGGCAGGCCTGGGCGGGATGCTGCTTTCTGTCATGACACCATCGTGTCACTGTTCCTGACAAATCTCACTAGAGTAGGGTTGCATTGGAGTGCCTGCCTGACCCGACGTAGGGCTGGCCGGCTGGCTTCCGGAGAGGTTCTGAACGTGTTCTATTGGGTCATGAAGAGGATCTTCCTGGGGCCGGTCCTGCGGCTTCTTTTCCGTCCGTGGGTCAAAGGCCTGGACAACGTTCCCGCCGAGGGCGCGGCGATCATCGCCTCGAACCACCTCTCATTTTCGGATTCCATCTTTATGCCCCTGATGGTCCGGCGGCCCGTGGTTTTCCTCGCCAAATCCGAGTACTTCACCGGCACGGGTCTGAAAGGCCGGCTGACAGCCATGTTCTTCCGGCTGACCAACCAGCTGCCCATGGACCGGTCCGGCGGGGCGGCATCGGCCGTGTCGCTCAGTGCCGGCATGGACGTCCTGACTTCCGGCGGGCTCCTGGGGATCTACCCCGAAGGTACCCGCAGCCCGGACGCGAAGCTCTACCGCGGAAAGGTGGGAGTCGCCCGGCTTGCCCTGCAGGCCGGGGTGCCCGTGATTCCTGTGGCCATGATCGGAACGGACAAGGTCCAGCCCATCGGCAAGCGGATGCCTAACATCCGCCGGATCGGCATGATCTTCGGTGCCCCCTTGGATTTCAGCCAATACGCTGACCAGGCCGAGGACCGGGAAGTCCAGCGCAAGGTCACGGACGAAATCATGTTCGAGCTCATGCGGCTCTCGGGCCAGGAATACGTGGACGAGTATGCGGCCGTGGTGAAGCTCAAGCTCGCAGGCGCAGCAGCAGAGGCAAAGGGCAAGGACCCGGCTGCAGGCTGACTGTGACGCCGCTCCCGGGACGCGTGACGGTGAGGTGTTCCGAAGCCCGCTACGCCCTTTAGTCTTAGATAGTGACTGAGCTATCTGCAAAACCTGTCTTTTCGCTGTCCAGCACCGCCCAGAGCGGAGCAGCCAACTATCCCGGCCTGGACGACTGGCGCGATCTTCCCGTGTCCCAGCAGCCCAGCTGGCAGGACAAGGACGTTTTTGACGCCTCGGTCAAGGAACTTTCCGTACTCCCGCCGCTCGTCTTCGCCGGCGAAGTGGATGTCCTCCGCGAACGTCTGGCAGCTGCTGCCCAGGGCAAGGCGTTCCTGCTCCAGGGCGGCGACTGTGCTGAAACCTTCGAAGCGGCCACCGCGGACAAGATCAGCGCCAGGGTCAAGACCATCCTCCAGATGGCTGTGGTCCTCACCTACGGTGCCGCGATGCCGGTCATCAAGATGGGCCGCATGGCGGGGCAGTTCGCCAAGCCGCGTTCGTCCAATGACGAGACCCGCGATGGCGTGACGCTTCCGGCCTACCGCGGTGACATCGTCAACGGCTATGACTTCACCCCCGAATCCCGCGGCCACGACGCCGCCAGGATGTTGAAGGCCTACCACACCTCAGCTTCGACGCTGAACCTGATCAGGGCCTTTACCCAGGGCGGGTTCGCGGACCTGCGCTCGGTGCATCAGTGGAACAAGGGCTTCACAGAGAATCCTGCCCACGCGCGCTACGAGTCCCTGGCCCGTGACATCGACCGCGCCATCAAGTTCATGGCATCCTGCGGAGCGGACTTCGAAGCGCTCAAGCGGGTGGAGTTCTTCGCCAGCCACGAGGCTCTGCTGCTGGATTACGAGCGCGCCCTGACCCGCATCGACTCCCGCACCGGGTTCCCCTACGACACCTCTGCTCACTTCCTCTGGATCGGGGAACGCACCCGGGAGCTTGACCACGCCCACGTCGACTTCCTGTCGCGCGTCCGGAACCCGATCGGCGTCAAGCTCGGCCCATCCACAACCGGGGACGACGCCCTCCGCCTCATCGACAAGCTGGATCCGGAGCGCGAGCCCGGCCGGCTGACCTTCATCACCCGCATGGGTGCAGCAAACATTCGCGGGAAGCTCCCCGCCGTCGTCGAGAAGGTCACCGCCTCGGGCGCGCAGGTCCTGTGGGTTACGGACCCGATGCACGGCAACACCGTCACCTCGCCCAACGGCTACAAGACCCGCAACTTCGACGACGTCATTGACGAGGTGCGCGGGTTCTTCGAGGTGCACCACGCCCTGGGGACTGTCCCCGGTGGCCTGCACGTCGAAATGACCGGGGACGACGTCGCCGAATGCCTGGGCGGTGCCGACCCCGTCGACCAGGAATCCTTCCTGGACAAGTACGAGTCGGTCTGCGACCCGCGCCTGAACCACATGCAGTCCCTTGAGATGGCATTCCTTGTGGCCGGCGCGCTGGCTAAGCACTGACCCTGCGGACCTGCATGAGCTGTGAGTGGTGTGGCCGGCGGATAACCCGGCTACACCACCGTCAGGGTAATGACTGATCCTTCGGGAACCTCTTCGTCAACCGGGTCCTGGTCCCTGACCGTTCCAAAGAAGCCGCCGAGGACGTTGTTCACGCGGACCTGGAAGCCGAGCTTTTCCAGTTCCCTGCGGGCTTCGCCGGCCTGCTTGCCGATGAAGCTCGGAACCTCCACGAGCTTCGGTCCCCTGGAAATTGTCAGCGTCACGGTGCCGCCCCGCGTGAGTGTTCCATTGGCCGGCGCCTGACTGAGCACCGCGCCCCTGGGCACGTTCTTGTCGTTGACCTCGTCCTTCGCCACAACGGCCTTCAATCCCGCTGCCCCGATGGCTTCGACGGCTTCATCCTCATCCAGCCCGACGACGGACGGGACGGCGATGGGCTCGGGGCCCTTGGAGACTGTCAGGGCAACCGGCGTCCCATGACGGGCCGCCGTACCTGCGGCCGGGTCCTGGGCGAGGACCACGCCGGCGGCAATGCCCTCGTCGAACTGCTCCACTATGGTTCCCAGGGCCATTTCGGCCGAATTCAGTTCGTTCTTGGCCTGATCCAGCGTCAGGCCCGTGAGTTTCGGCAGCTCGAACAGTTGCGGTCCTTTGGAGACAAACAAAGCCACGGGCTGGAACTTCCTGATCTCTGTTCCGGCGCCCGGCTCCGAGCCCACCACCAGTCCGGACGGGACGTCGTCGTCAAAAACGTCACGCGTGCTGGACTGGAAGCCCGCATCGCTCAGCAGCTGCTGCGCCTGCGCCACCGTCTTGTTCGCCACCGCGGGGATGGTTCCGGGCGAGCCGGGGCCCATCCCGAAGAACCAGCCGCCCCCGGTCGCGAGCAAAGCGATGATAACCAGGACCACTACCCACAGGGCCCCGCGGCGCCGCGGGTTGCCTTCCCGGAGGGACCTGAGCGGGGTCGCTGCCGCCCGCGACCTGGCCTTCTCCGTTTCCTTGTCTGCCTTGCGCTGGGCCCGCTTGGTGAGGGGAGCCGCTTCGGTGTCCGGGTAGGGACCGTACCCACCGGATGTCCGCGGGCCGGCTGTCCGCGCGTCGAAGGGCGCGGAGGGTGCAACACCGGGAAAGACAGCGGTGGGGTGTTCATGTGGCCGGAACTGTTCCTGCGCACGCGTCGGGTCCTGCGGGTGTTGTTCCTGCACCCGGGGTGGCCGTGTCGGCGCCAGCGGCGAGATCACGCTGGTGGGGTTGTTAGTGCGCGCGATGATTTCTGTCGGGCTCTGGGCTCCGGCCGCGATGGCTGCGGGAGGCTGGAGGTCCAGTTCGCGGTCCGTGAGGTTGGTCCGGATGTGCCGCAGTTCCTGGAGCAGGGCGTTCCCGTCCACGGGCCGGTTCTCCGGATCGTTGTCGGTGCACCACTGCACCAGTTCGTCCACTTCGGCCGCAAGGCCCGGAACCAGGGCCGACGGCGGCCCCACTTTTCCGTTCACGTGCTGGTAGGCGACCTGGATGGGGACGTCGCCGTCGAACGGCTGCTTGCCGGTGAGCATCTCGTAGAGCATGATCCCGACGGAGTAGATGTCGCTGCGGGCATCGGCTGGCTTTCCGAGCACCAATTCGGGGGAGAGGTATGCCACCGTGCCGATCAGGGCACCGGTGCTGGTGGATGTGGTGACGGCCCTGGCCAGGCCGAAGTCGCCCAGCTTGATCCGGCCGTCCTCGGCGATGAGGACGTTTTCCGGTTTGATGTCGCGGTGGATCATCCCGGCGGCATGCGCCGTTCCCAGCCCTTCGATCACGGGATCGATGAGCGCCAGGGCGAGCCGTGGAGGTAACGCACCCTTGGACGTGATGACGTCCCGGAGGGTGTGGCCCTTGATGTACTCCATGACAAGGTAGGCGGTCTGGCCGTCATTGCCCTGGTCCAGCACCCCCACCACATGGGGGTGGGAGAGCCTGGCCGCGGTCTTGGCCTCCCGGCCAAGCCGGCCCAGAAAGCTCTCATCCGTGGCGAGGTGCGGGTGCAGCACCTTGAGGGCGACATCGCGCTCCAGCCTGAGGTCCGTGGCGAGGTAAACAGTGGACATGCCGCCGCGCGCGAGTTTGGAGCGGACGGCGTAGCGGTTATCCACCAGCGTTCCAACGAGACGGTCTGACACGTATTCCTGCACTCTACGATCCTAATCCCGCAACGAAAAAGGGTCCGAACCGACCTGCGGTCCGGACCCCTGTCCGTGAGCCAATGACTGCGGCAGCAAGCCTTGGCAGCGTTGCTGGATGGTTCAGCCGAAGTTCTTCTGATGGGCCTTGATGGCCGCCACATAGGCTTGGGTGTCGTCGTACATGCCGTACTTGCTGACGGAGTACTGGCCCTGGTAGTAGCCGGCGATCGCGTTGTCCAGGTCCTTGCTGGTTGCGATCAGCCGCTTGATGATGGCTACGCCCGCTGTCGCGTTGTCGTAGGGATCCAGCAGGTTAAGTTTCCGTCCCACCAGGTCGGAGGCCCACTGGCCGGATGTAGGGATCACCTGCATGGTTCCGATGGCGTTGGCCGGTGAAACGGCCCGCTGGTCAAAACCCGATTCCTGATGAGCGAACGCGAGGGCAAGGGACGGGTCCACGCCCATCTGGCGGGCAGTGTCTGCCACGATGGTGCGCATCTGGTCCCGGGATGGGACAGGCGACGCGTTCAGCAAGGCCTTGTTCTCGTTGGCGGAACTGACCACCGCCGCGGGGTAGCTGAAGCCCAGGAAGGAGCTTGGTACCAGCGGCGTCACGCTGGCAGCCGGTGCCGGGGCGGACGATGCGGGCTGAACCGGGGCGCCCGGAATCACCAGCTTGTTGCCCGGGTAGATCAGGGTTGTCATGCTCAATTGGTTCGCCGCGAGGAGTTCCGAGAGCTTGACGCCATGGCGTGAGGCGATCGCAGACAGGGTGTCCCCGGCTTTGATCGTGTAGGCACCTGTTGGCGCAGCTGCCGGAGCAGGCGCGGGGGCTGCAGGGGTGGAGGCTGGTTGGGGCGCCGCCGGCGCGGCGGCCTCGCCGGCGCCTACCTTGACCTTCTGGCCGGGGCGGATGATGGAGCGCATGTTCAGCCCGTTCCAGCTGAAGATGTCCGAGAGGCTGACGTTGTGCCGGGCTGCAATGGCACCGAGCGTGTCGCCGGCTTTAACGGTGTAGCTGCCTCCCGCGCCGGACGGCGCCGGAGCAGGTGCCGAGGGCGCCGGGGCCGGTGCAGCAGCGGCTGAACCGGAAAGCTTGATCTTCTGGCCCGGGTAAATGATGGTGTTCGGCTGGAGGTTGTTCAGTTTGAGGACCTCGTAGGTGTCGAGGCCGAACTTGCCGGCAATGCCGCTGATGGTGTCGCCCCGGGCAACGCTGTATTCGGCGGGTGCCGCGGGCTGCGCCGGCTGGAAAGCGGCAGGAATGGTGGTGGACACGGAGGCTGCGGGGATCAGGCCCGCTTTGGCTTCGGCAGCCTGGGCTTTCATGGCGGTGGCAAGTGTCGCGGGAACCGGCCGGGCAGGGGACTGTGCGGCGGCGGGTTGGGCGAGGGCCAGCGACGACAGTACAACCGCAGGCAGAGCCGCCGTTGTGACG
>NZ_QAIQ01000305.1 GCF_003061105.1 Arthrobacter sp. HMWF013 | reverse complement strand
TGCAGACACTAGCCTAGCCAATCGTTATGGCAGTAAAAAGCAACCCCTGCCACGGGCGGCCAAGCGTGGCATCACCCTGGGTGCACTGGCAGTCGGGATTGGTTTTATGGCCTGGGTCTCCACGTCCTCCGCCGTCGCCGACGTGACCTTCAAGGACATCGGCTTCAAAACCATCGATGCCACAGCAGCCGAGGTCGATTTCCAGGTCACCCGGGAACCGGGAACAGCGGTCAAATGCGCCATCAAGGCCCTCGACTCCAAATTCGCCGTGGTGGGCTGGAAAGTGGTTGATATCCCGCCCGGCGAGGCAGACGCAACGGCCGACGGCGGCAGGACAGTTGCCCAGCGCGTGGCACTGAGGACGGAGTCATTGTCGGTTTCCGGCGTGGTGGACGACTGCTGGATTCCGTGACCGGCCGAGTAACGAGATGTGATCTGCAACGCTTACCCGTTGGGATAAATCCACAGTATTGACTACAATGAATCAATACCCTTTACCCCGCTGAGCTGGTTACTGAGTTCCACAAGTGGCCACCGTGGCGGGGTCTTTTGCATGTATCACCACTAGAGGAGAAGTCCGTGTCTACCACCAACAGCGCGCCTGCAGCCTGGCTCACCCAGGAAGCTTTTGACCGCCTGAAGGCAGAGCTGGACCATCTTTCCGGCGCTGGCCGTGCGGATATTGTCCAGAAGATCGAATCTGCCCGGCAGGAGGGCGACCTCAAGGAAAACGGCGGCTACCACGCTGCCAAAGAGGAACAGGGAAAGATCGAAGCCCGTATCCGTCAGCTGACGGCCCTTCTGCGGGACGCCCATGTAGGGGAAGCACCGGCCGATGACGGAATCGTTGAGCCAGGCATGCTCGTTGTCGCGAGGATTGCCGGCGACGAAGAGACGTTCCTCCTGGGCTCCCGCGAGATCGCCGGCGATTCAGATCTGGACGTTTTCAGCGAAAAGTCACCCTTAGGTGCGGCAATCGTTGGCCACAAAGAGGGCGAGAAGCTCAGCTACACCGCTCCGAACGGCAAGGACATTACGGTGGAGATCCTCTCCGCCAAGCCGTACGTCGGCTAAAACCCAAGCCTGAAAACGCCGGTCCCCTCAGGGGGCCGGCGTTTTTGCTTTTTCGGGGCGCAGCAGCAGGGCGGCTACCAGGCCGCCCACAGCCCCGCCGAGGTGCGCCTGCCAGGAAACAAAGCTGCCCATGATGGGCAGCACTCCCAGCAGGATGCTGCCATAAACCATGAACAGCACCACTGCGAGAAGAATCTGCCGCCAGCTGTGATTGAAGAATCCCCTGACCAGCAGGAAGGCGAACAGCCCGAAAACCAGGCCCGAGGCACCCACCGTGATACCGCCGTCGCCGATCAGCCACACGGTCAACCCGGATCCCAGCCAGCTGAAGGCGAGGGCCGTCAGGAACACCCGGAGGCCTGAAAGGAACACCAGGAAGCCGAAGACGATCAGCGGCAGTGCATTGGAGAGCAGGTGGTTCATGTTGGCGTGCAGCAGCGGGAACGTGAGAATGTCCAGCAGGCCGTCAGCTGACCGCGGCCTGAGCCCAAAGGTCCGGTTCAGAGCATGCAGGGTCAGCATGTTGAACACTTCGATGACGAAGAGCAGGACAACAAACCCGCCTGACACCAGCAGCCCGCCCCGGGCCCGCGAAGCCGTGGTTTCCCTGTTCCGGGGCTTTCCGTCCCCCAACGCGTCCAGCATGGCTGCTCCTAGTGCACCACGATTGGTTGGAAACCCTCCGCACGGAGGGCCCCCAGGACCTGTTCGCAGTGCTCGTGTCCTTTGGTTTCCAGGTTTACCGTAATGGAGACGTCGCCCATGCTGATGGAGCCTCCCACACGGGTGTGGTCCAGGCCGGTCACGTTCGCATCATTTTCGGCAATGATGCGGGCGATGGTCGCCAAGGACCCCGGCCGGTCGTCCAGCATCATCCGCACGGTCATGTAGCGCCCGGCAGCGGACAGGCCGCGCTGGATCACCTTGAGCATCAGCATGGGATCGATGTTGCCGCCGGACAGGATCACTGCAGTGGTGCCCGGATTCTCGATCTTGCCGTCCATCAGGGCCGCCACACCCACAGCTCCGGCGGGTTCGACCACCATTTTGGCGCGTTCCAGCAGGAAGATCAGGGCACGCGCCAGGGAGTCTTCGCTGACGGTGACGACGTCGTCCACGAGTTCGCGGATGATGCTGAACGGCAGCTGACCGGGGCGTCCCACGGCGATGCCGTCAGCCATTGTTGAGACCTTCTTCAGCGGGACCAGCGCGTCTGCGGCCAACGACGGCGGGTAGGCCGCCGCGTTCTCCGCCTGGACGCCGATGATGCGGATCTCGCGGCCCAGCTCACGTGCCCTTGCCTTCACGGCTACGGCAACGCCGGCCAGCAGGCCGCCGCCGCCAACGCCCATCAGGATGGTGTCCACGTTGGGGATCTGCTCGAGAATCTCCAGGCCGATGGTTCCCTGGCCGGACACTACGTCCACGTTATCGAACGGGTGCACAAAGACCATGCCTGATTCGTCGGCATAACGTTGCGCCTCGGCGAGGGCCTCATCCACGTTGTGACCGTGGAGGATCACCTCGGCACCGTGGCTGCGGGTGGCTGCGAGCTTGGGCAGGGCCACACCCAGCGGCATGTAGATACGGGCTTTGATGCCGAGGCTCTTGGCGGCCACAGCAACACCCTGGGCGTGGTTGCCGGCCGATGCGGCAACGACACCGCGTTTTTTCTCCTCAGGCGACAACTTGGCCATGCGGACGTAGGCACCGCGGACCTTGAATGAACCGGCCCGCTGCAGGTTTTCGCACTTGAAGTAGACGTCGCCGCCCACCATGGCACCGAGCGCACGCGATGACTCCACAGGAGTCCGCATAATAATCCCCTCGAGCAGCTTCTGCGCCTCCAGGACATCGTCCAGCGTGACGGGAAGGGTATCGAGGGTGTTCACGGACTATTCTCCTTGGGTGGATTCGGCTCCTGCGCCCTTGCCGGTGGTGGCGGCCCGGGCGGCAGGGATGGATGCTTCTGTACTGGTTGCGGCGTCCTTGCCGCGGCCGGACCTGATGCCGGGTAACCGGACTTCCTTAATGGTGTTATCGGAGTCCGGCCCGTGCGTCGCAGGCCCTTCGGGCGTTGCCAGCACTTGTTCATGTTCCCACGTTCTGGCGGCGATGTAGCGAATCGCTGAGTTTGCTACGGCGAGGATGGGCACCGAGAAAAGGGCGCCGGGGATGCCCGCGAGGTAGGAGCCCGCCGCCACGGACAGGATAACGGCCACCGGATGCAGGGCTACTGCCTTGCCCATCACGAGGGGCTGAAGGATGTGGCTCTCGAGTTGCTGGACCAGCAGGACGATGGCCAGCATGATGAGGGCATTGACCGGCCCGTTGGCCACCAGGGCGAGGAGGACTGCCACGGCTCCGGTAACCAGCGCTCCCACGATCGGAATGAAGGAGCCAATAAACACCAACACACCCAGTGGCAGCGCCAACGGCACACCGATGATGGCGGCACCTGCGCCGATGCCCACGGCGTCAACAAACGCGACGAACATCTGGATACGGGCGTAGCTGACCATTGATGCCCAGCCCTTGCGGCCGGCACCGAAGGTTGCGGCGCGGGCCTTCCGGGGCAGCAACCGGACCAGGAACGCCCAGATCCGGTCACCTTCGAGGAGGAAGAAGATTGTCACGAATAACGCAAGGACCAGTCCGGCGGCGAAATGCCCTGCAGTGCTTCCGAAGGAAAGTGCGCCGCTGAGGATGCTGCTGCTGTTGTTCTGCAGGGCGGCTGTTCCCTCCTGCAGATACTGGTCAATCTGGGCCGCCGTCAGGTGCAGCGGACCATCGGCAAGCCAGCCCTGGATCTGCTGGATCCCGGTCAGCGCCTGGCTCCACAGCTCGCTGAACCCGGCAACAAGCTGGCGCCCTACCAACGCAAGGGAGCCCGCGATCAGGCCCAGGAATCCCACGACAGTAATGGCTACGGCCGCACCGTTGGGAACGCTCCTCCGCCGCAACCAGCCCACCACCGGGCTCAGCAGGCCGGCCAGGAGGGCCGCCACCATTACCGGAATGATCAGGAAGCTGATCCGGCTGAGCAGCCAAACGAGAGCGCCGGCCACCAGCAGGATCAGGCCGATCCGCCAGGCCCACGAGGCAGCGATCCGGACTCCGTATGGAATGTCCTGGTCAAGCTCGCGGTCCCCACGCACCCGCGGCGGACGGGTCAGTCCAACCGCTGGGACGGCGGTCGATGGTGATGGGGTGGCATCCTCGGCTGGCGTCATAGCCTAATACTTCCTCAGCAACGTCCCTTATGCGAAACGGCGGCCAGGCATCATGCCCGGTCCAGGACCGCGCTGATTCCCCAGGAGATGCCGAAGGATTCGCCGGCCGGGAGCCACCGCAGCCCGTCACCGGAGTTGAAGGCGTTCGCCGGCCCGGTCATGGGCTCGATCGCTACAGCCCGTTCGTTGCCGGGCAGCTCGGTGGTCACAAAAACGTGGACATAGCCGCAGGACTCGTCCTGCCACAGCGTCACACTGCGGCCGTCCGGAGCGCTCAGCGTGTGGCGGGCGGTGCCGCCGTCGAACGCCAGATCCGTCAGGGCGACATCGACGTCGAGGTCTCCCACCCTGAGACCGGCACGGAAGTCAGAGTCGCCGCTGACAGGCTCCGCGCTGCGCGGAATGAGGCGCTCGTCGGCCACCAGCCGGGTGTCAGCAGCTACCGTCAGGATCAGATCGTCCACGGCCGTCCCGCCCAGCCGCAGGTACGGATGGGCGCCGAGGACGAATGGTGCGGGGGCTGTGGAATGGTTGATCAGGGTCTGGCGGACCTCCAGCCCCAGATCCTCTGCCAGGGAATACTGCACCCGGTGCCGTACCAGGAACGGGTAACCATGTTGCGGAAAGACCGTAGCCTCCAGTGTCACTGAATGCTCGGACTCATCCACCAGGTTGTAGGACGCGTTGCGGAGGAGGCCATGGCTCGCGTTGTTCCGCGAAACCTCCGTGATGTCCAGCTGCTGCTTCTTGCCGTTGAGGTACCAGACCCCGTCCTCCACCCTGTTTGCCCACGGTGCGAGGGTGATGCCGGCGGCGCCAGGCGCGATGCGGTCATCGCCGTAGGTTTCCGTCAACGCCACGCCGGCACGGCTGTAAAGCCGCAGCCCGGCTGCCAGCTCGGTGACAACCGCAAGGGCGTCACCCCTGCGGATCTCATACTGCCTGCCGGTGGCGTAGGCCTGAAAGCCCGTGGCGACGCCTGTGTCCGCACTTGGAATCGAAGTCATGAGCACCACCGTACAGGGAGACGGGAAGGTCCTGCCATCACACGCAAATGTTATCTTTTGTGTGAATCTATTTCTTTTTGAGCGAAATATGGGATGATTATTGAGGACACGCCACACGAAACCCCGGACCCAGGAGGAACACCATGTTGGCAGCTCAACGCCAGCACCTGATCCTCCAGGAGCTGATGGACGCGGGTACCGTCCGGGTGGCAGCCCTGGCAGCCCGCCTGGACGTTTCCGAGATGACCGTTCGCCGGGACATTGACGCCCTCGACGCCGGCGGGCTGCTCCTCCGTGTGCATGGCGGCGCAGCCCGTACCGACAGCTTCAGCGCGCTCGAGCCGGGCTTCGCCGTCAAATCCACACGGGAGCTGGATGCCAAGGCAGCCATCGCCGCAGCGGCCCTGGAACTGATCCGGCCGGGCATGACCGTATTCCTGTCCGGCGGCACCACAACGTTTGAGCTGGCAAGGATCCTTCCCCGCAACCTGGGCATCACCGTTGCCACCAACTCCATCATGGTGGCCCACTCGCTTGCAGCAGCACAGCCGGACGCTCCCGACGGCAGCACCGGGGCCGGCAGCGGCGGCCAACCCTGCCATGGCATCCGGACTTTGATTCTGGGCGGCGAGAGAACACCCTCGGAGGCGCTGGTGGGGCCGCTGGCCGCCCAAGCTGCGAAAACCATTGCCGCCGACCTGTGCTTTATGGGCGTCCACGGCATGGACGTGGACGCCGGAATCACTTCCCCGAACATGCTCGAAGCAGAGGTCAACGCCGCCATGGTCGCCGGCTCCGCGAAGCTGGTTGTCCTTGCCGACGCCACCAAGTACGGCATGGTGGGCCTGGCAGGCATCGCCCCGCTGTCCGCCGTTGACATCCTGATCACCGATCCGGGACTTAGCCCAGACGCAGCAACGGCCCTCCGCGGCGCAGTCCGCCAGTTGCGTATCGCCCCGGAAGCCGCTTAGACCCACCAGCCACCAAGGCCGGACTTATACCGGCACCAGCACCCGAAGGAACGCAATGACAAGTATCACCAGCACCAACCTTGCCGACGGCCGGGAGCTGATTTATTTCGACGACGCCGATGTCCCCAAGCCGCGCACCGCCGAAACCACCACGGACCTCAGGCCGCTGCCGGAGCGTGGCGAGCCGGGCGAAGTCCGCTTCGATGCCCTCACAGACGAATGGGTGGCGGTGGCGGCCCACCGGCAGACCCGCACCCACCTCCCGCCCGCAGACCAGTGCCCCATC
>NZ_QAIQ01000304.1 GCF_003061105.1 Arthrobacter sp. HMWF013 | reverse complement strand
GTGCAGGAGACCGGCCCCGCCGGCTCGGAGCAGGGCTTCGAGCCGCGCCGCACGGGATTGGTCTGCGCCGCCTGTCAGGCCCAGCAGCGCGGCGACTTCCGGCGACCCGCCCACAGTGAACGCTTCAGGGTCCAGGATCACGACGGCGCCGCCGCCGGTGTCCAGCCGGCGCACCAGGGCCACGGGGTCACCCGGGCGGACGGATGCGAGCTGCTCCAGGGCCTGCCGCAGCTGGCGGCCGCGGCCGCCGCAGGCGGGCTCGATGTGGATCTCCAGCTCACCGCCGCAGGTGAGTCCGGCGGCGAAGGCATCAGCGGCACTGTAGCCGAACGTCCCGTGGCGGGTGCCGCCGTCGTCCATTGCCTCCAGCGCGAGCGCCACCACGGCGCCTTCCACACACCCGCCGGACAGGCTGCCCAGGACATCCCCGGACCCGGCGACCAGCATCGATGTCCCCACTGGCAGCGGCACCGAGCCTCTCGCCGCAACAATCGTGGCCACTGCGTAGGGCTGGCCGGCCACAGCAGGCGGCCATGAGCTGAGCGAAGGTATCAGGTCCAGCATGGCGGCGCTCCTTCTTCCGGAACTGCATTTCTCCGGGAATGCGGTGGTTCCCATATTGTCGTACCCCCGAAGGTGATCAGGGGAACGCCTGCTCCCTAGTAGTCGATCCTTGAAGTGAGGGTGTTCCAGGTGGTGAACGGCTCCAGCGGCGCGGGGGCCTCCCGACTGTTCAGCTCAAGCTTGGCCACCGGCAACAGTTTGTCCCTGTCCCGGTTCTCGAAGTATTCGTAGAAAACGGCGTCATCGAAGCCGACCGAGGCCGCGTCATGCCGGTCCGCGGCGAAGACGACCTCTCGATGCGGGCCCACAGCGCGGAGGCCAGGCACATGGGGCACGGTTCGCAGCTGGTGTACAGGACCGCGCCAGTGAGATCGTGGGTCCCCAGTGAACGGCAGGCCGTGCGGATCGCGGTGACCTCGGCGTGGGCGGTGGGATCGTGGTCTGCTGTGACGCGGTTGACGCCGTCGAACGTCCGGCCATCAGCGGTCACGATCATGGCTCCGAAGGGCCCGCCGCTGTTGTGCACGTTTGCCGTAGCCAGCTGGATGGACCGGGCCAGATACTGTTCGGCGGTGAGGGTGGTACTCATGGTGGCTCCCTATGCGAGGAAGCCTGTATCCCGTTGCGGTACCAGTAGGACCAGATGCGACGGTTACCAGGCTTCAGCGTCTGCTGCGAGGTGATGTTGCGCCTGGTAGATAGCTGCCCGGAGTCCGGGTGCCCGCCTTTGGCAATTCCGAGATTAGCACCCGGATGTGGGCTCTGCCACGACGCCGCACCCACGCGTGGTCAGCCGTGTTCCATCCCTGGGCTCCGCAGTCCGCTGTAGGCAACCGCCACCCCCGCCAGGAAAATGGCCACCGCGGCGTAGACCGGGCCGAGGTGTCCCAGCGTGGCCAGGCCCCAGGGGTAATGCGCCGGGACGGACACAAGGAGTCCGACGACCGGAACGGTCACCGCCGTGGCGAAGGCCCACCGTTCTCCCCGGCGGACCCCGAACCATGACAGTCCTGCGATGGCCAGCCCGGTCGCGGCGATGAAGCCGCTGAGCGCAATGTGCAGATGGCTGATGTAGTGGGACAGTTCCGGGCTGAAGGCCTCGACCTCGGCCTTCCCCTTGTCCACTTCGTCGGGACCGATGCCCAGCTCCAGGAAGGCACCCGAGAAGTTAAGGACCAGGAAGGCTGCGGCGTACCCCACGAAGGCCAGCCCGGCAATCGTCATCAGAGCTGCCCCGGTCCGGAGGCGGGACTGTTTCTCCTGGCTGGTATGGACGGCAGGCATGGCCACCACTCCCTCTCGTATCAGGCCGATACTCGATAAGAGCTCCCTGACCGGGGGCAATGTCAAGAGGAATCCGCGCGGCTTCGGAGGGTAAGGTGCCTAGCTCCTGAGGAGTCCGGTGCCGCGCAGCCAGGATTCGACGTCCGCCCCGGCATCCCGGACTTCCTCGCCCTGAACAGCAAGTCCTTGGCCGATGACAGCGCCGGGGCAGGATGCGGCATAGTCCCGTTCCGTGGTGCCGAGGCCGCTCATGGCGTGGGTGGTGACGGGATGGATGGTTTTGCCGGCGAAGTCGTACCGTTCGGCGAAGGTACTCATGATCATCGGGGCGCGGCTGCTCCAGATCCCGCTGGCCAGCAATACGGTGCTGTACTGGCCGATGTCAGGCAACGGGGCAACCATGGCCGGGCGGGCGTCGGCGCTTTTCTCGCGGACGTTGCGCGTAACTGTCTCCTCGTAGTCCTCCGGGTAGGGGTCTGCCGCCTCGATCCGGTGGACGTCGCACGTGATGAGTGCGCTGATCATGCCGGCCAGGACCTCGGTGTTCCCGATCTCCAGGTTGGTCCGGCCCCCGTAGTAGTAGTTCTCCCCGGCGCGGGAGAAGTAAGCCAGCAGGATGCGCCCGTTTTCCCGTTCGGCCGGGATGTTCTGTGTGCTTGGAGACGTTGGCGTCTCCTGGGCGGGCCGGGTCCTGTCTTCCACGTTGCAGCCTGAAATTCCGGCCGTGACCATGGCCGCGCCCAGACCCGTCATGGCCGCCAGGACAGAGCGCCTGCCGACGGTCCACTGGTTTTTTGTCATCTGGGAGTCTTTCCGGTCAGTGTCGTGGGGATCAGCTGATCCGGCGTCCGCCGAGCCAGCTCACCATGGCCGGATCCCGGTGGTCGAAGAACTGGCTGGCACCGGTATCCAGGGTGGCGATCTTGGTCATCTGCTCGTCGGTGAGGGTGAAGTCGAAGACATCGAGGTTCTGGGCCATCCGTTCGGGCCGGACGGATTTGGGGATCACGACGACGCCGCGTTGGATGAGCCAGCGGAGAACCACCTGCGCCACGGACTTGCCGTGTGTCTCCCCGATCGAGGCAAGGGTCCCGTTCGTGAAAAGACCATTCTTGCCTTCGGCGAACGGCCCCCAGGATTCGATTTGGACGCCGCGTTCAAGCATCAGCGTCTGATCTGCGGCACGCTGGTGGAAGGGGTGGGTTTCGATCTGGTTGACGGCCGGGACGATCTCGTTGTGGTCGATGAGGTCCACCAGCCGGTCCGGGTGGAAGTTGGACACACCGATCGCACGGGCCAGGCCTTCCCCGTTGAGGTCCTGCATGGCCCGCCACTCGCTGTAGTAGTCACCAAGGGGCTGGTGGATCAGGTACAGGTCCACGTACTCCAGCCCGAGCCGGTGGAGCGAGTTCTCGAACGCGCGCTTTGTGTCCTCTTCGACGCTGCCGGTGGGGGCGTGCTGGATCCACAGTTTGGTGGTGATGAAGAGTTCTTCCCGGCCGATTCCACTGGCTTTGACCGCCGCGCCCACAGCGGCTTCGTTGGCGTAGGACGCCGCGGTGTCCAGGTGCCGGTAGCCGGCGGCGAGGGCCGCCTCGACGGCGGCCTGGGTTTCCTCTTCGGGGATCTGGAAGACGCCAAAGCCCAGGACGGGCATTTCCACGCCGTTGTTGAGGGTCACGCTGTTCATGTTCATGTGGGTTCCTTTTCAAGGGGGTATTTATTCAAGACAACCAGTCCGGTCCCTCCTGTGGGAGTCACTGCCGTGAGGTGTACTGGCAGTTCCTGTTAGGGCGACGCGGCAGGTCGTAGCGTTAGGGCTATGGACAACAGCAAAGACGTCCGCGAGTTCCTGATGAGCCGGCGGTCACGCATCACCCCGGCACAGGCGGGGTTGCCCGCCTACGGTGGAACCAGAAGGGTGGCCGGACTCAAACGCGAGGAAGTCGCCATGCTCGCAGGTGTCAGCACCGAATACTACGCACGCCTGGAACGGGGCAATCTGCGGGGAGTGTCCGAGTCCGTACTCGAC
>NZ_QAIQ01000303.1 GCF_003061105.1 Arthrobacter sp. HMWF013 | reverse complement strand
GCGTAAGGCTGCGTCGCGGCGTACGGCTGGGAGGGGTGGTTCGGCTGGGTGGGTGCGTACGGCTGGGTCGCAGGATGGGCCTGCGTCGCAGGATGGGCCTGCGTCGCAGGGTGGGGCTGTTGGGGTGCCGGCGGGACGGGTGCATAAGGCTGTACCGGTGCAGGCTGCTGGGCTGCGCCCGGCTGCCGTGGCGGCTCTCCCTGGTAGGGCAGTACCGCCGGCGTCGCAGAAGGCTGGTTCGCCGGCGTCGGGCTGACCGGTGACTGGTTCACCTGTGCTTGGTTTACCCGAACGGCACCCGCCACGGGCGAGGCAACCTGCTGGACGGGGGGCAGATCAAGGGGGGCGAAACTGTAGGGACCCTGGATCCCGCCCGAGGTGATGGGGTTACGGCCTGCCTTCACATCGAACATGAGTGTCTTGGCCACGGAGTCGTGCCAGCCACGGAGCCTGCCGTTGGAGTCCCAGGTGTTCGACACCACTACCACGACTGCCCAGACCGCACCGATCAAAACCAGCGGAGCCAGGATGAACATGGCGATGTCGAACCACTGGAAGATGATGACGGCAACGGCGGCCAGGATCGACAGGATGACGCCTGCGCCGGTGATCAGGCCCCGGAGAGCCACTCCCCCGGCACCGGGTGCGTAACCGTCCTTGTCCGCGCTGCGGATTCCCATGACCCGGTTGCCCACGGTATTGCCCGTGCGGCCTTCCAGGCTCATGAGGACCAACAGATAGACAAGGGTCAGCCCCAGTCCGATGCCCCCGTACAGGACCAGCGACGCCGTGTCATAGATGATGAATCCGCCGCTTTGGGTGCGTGTGATTCCCGCAAAGCCGATCGCGAAGGTCACCACCAGAACGGCCACCGGAGCCAGCCAGTCGAGCACGGCGGCGCCAAGCCGCTTCCCGGCCGTGGCCGGTACAAGCTCAAGATTGGCTGCCATTCCCGTTCCTCCCCCTGGAGCGTTTTGTACTACCGGGATAGTACCGGGTATCTGGAGCTGCTGCTCCGCCGCGCGATCCATCAGGGCCCGCTGGGCGTGATCCACATTGCGCCCGCTGCGGGCGGACCTGTTCGGCAGCGGAGCCCCGCAGGCCGTGCAGAACGTTGCGCCACCGCGGATCAGTTGCTGGCACCGCTGGCAGCGCTCGGCCTCGTACGTCATGATTCAGTGTGTTTCTTCCTGCCAGGGTTCCGTAGAACGGTGGACTCATCAGCCTCGGAGGCCGTCGCCGCGGGTCCGTTTTCCTGAACTGCCGGACCAGGGCTGCCGGGGGTGTCCGGGCCGGTCTCCACCCTACCGGTGGAGGGGGGTTGCGCCGTGGACCCCTTCCGGGACGCCGCCAGTGGTCCCAGCCCGAGCCGGGCACCGCGCAGTTTAAGGGCGTTGCGGCCGTCGGCAAGCAGCGACCGGGGCGAGAACCGGGCCTGCTGGCGGCGCCAGAAGCCCACGGTCCCGGTCATTTCCTTCAGCGAACCGTCCACGATCTCCCAGTACGCCCGGACTTCCTCTTCGCTCGGCTGACCCGCGCCGAAGATCGAGGCATCGGCCCGGTGCGCGAGCATGGTGGTGGTCTGCCCTGACGCCGGGAACGCATCGGCCACCACAGCAGCACTCTCGCGCCGGGTTGACCGCGCATCGATTCCAGCCCCCATGTCCGTGGCCAGGCTTAGGACTTCATTCCAGCCGCCACCCACACGTTGCGCTGGGTGCCCGTCCGTGAAGCGTGCCTTCCGGCGACGTGATTTGAGCAGCGCGATGAGCAGCAGCGGCAGCGCCAGGATGGCGATCGGAATGAGGGCAATGCCCAGCGCCCCAAGCAGCGCACCCCAGAACAGCCAGGGATTGTTCTTCTTCTGGTCAGCGTCCAGCGCATCCGGCGAGGAATCCGGCGGCAGGTCGGCCGGCTCCTG
>NZ_QAIQ01000302.1 GCF_003061105.1 Arthrobacter sp. HMWF013 | reverse complement strand
GTACTGGACCCCCGCCCTGCGCACCCAGGTCCACCCGGCCCAGGCTGTCCCGGCACTGCTGCAGAACTCCACCGGCCCGATCTTCACCGCAGGAGGGAACCCTTGATGGCCGCCATTCTGCCCAACCGGCGCACCGTCCTGGCTACCTTGGCGCTCACCGCGGGAACCATGGCCCTCTCAGGGACGGGCATAGCGAGCGCCTTCCCGCAGGCCAACAACGACCCAACGGGACCCCGCACCAAACCGGTGATCTTCGTCGTCGGGGACTCGACGTCGTCGGCGTATCAGCAGTCCGAGCGCCCCCGTGCCGGCTGGGGGCAGGCCCTCCCCCTCCTGCTGGGGCCGCAGGCAACGGTGTTTGACTATGCCTGGTCCGGCGCTTCCTCCAAGAGCTTCGCCGACGCCGGGCTGCTGGACCGGGTGCTGGCCCTGATGCAGCCCGGCGACTACCTGCTGATCTCCTTCGGCCACAACGACGGGAAGGTGTCGGACCCTGCCCGGGGAACGCTCCCGGATTCCACCTTCAAGGAGTACCTGGGCCGGTACGTCGACGGCACCAAGGCACGCGGCGGCAAGCCCGTCCTGGTCACCCCGGTGGAACGCCGCCGCTTTGATTCCTTCGGCAGCGCCCGGGATTCCCACGGCGCGTATCCCCAGGCTGTCCGGGAACTCGCCGCAGCTTCGGGCACCCCGCTGGTGGACCTGACGGTGTCGTCGAAGGAGCTGTGGCAGCAGCTGGGCCCGGAGGGGACCAAGTCCCACTTCCTGCATCTGGCTCCCGGCGAGCACCCGCAGTATCCGGAAGGTTCCGAGGACAACACGCATTTCCAGGCCGCCGGGGCGCTGGCTGTGGCGCGCCTCGTGGCCCGCGAACTGCAGAACAAGGAGATCGTGCCACCGGGCTACTTCCTGAATATCGACGGCGTCACCGATCCGCTGGCGGACATGTACTGGCCATCCGAACGGCCCGTCGATGTCCCTGTAACGCTCGACGTCGGAGCGGGCCGGACGTTCGGCACCGTCCAGGCCGCTGTTGACTCCGTTCCCGCGGGCAGCCTCCAGTGGACCGTCATCAGGATCCAGCCCGGCACCTACCGGGAAGCCGTGAAAGTGCCGGGCAATAAACCAAGGATCTCTTTCATCGGGCAGGGCAGCAGGCCGGAGGACGTGGTGCTGGTCTACAACAACGCATCCGGCACCCCCACGCCTGACGGCACCGGGAACTTCGGCACGTCGGGCAGCGCGTCCGTCCGGATTGACGGGCCGGACTTCGTGGCCCGGGACCTGACCATCAGCAACGATTTCGACGAGGCCGCCAACCCAGGCATGAAGGACCGCCAGGCCGTCGCGCTGCACATCACCGCAGACCGCTCGGTCCTGACCAACGTCAGGCTGCTCGGCAACCAGGACACCCTGCTGGTCAACTCACCGGGAGCGGGCGTCCAGGCCCGTTTCTACTTCGACGGCTGCAATGTGGAAGGGGACGTGGACTTCATCTTCGGCCGCGGGACCGCCGTCTTCAGTGGCTGCGAGATCAGGTCCCTGGACCGCGCCTCGACGACGAACAACGGCTACGTGGCCGCAGGAAGCCTTGATCTGTCCATCCAGTACGGTTACCTCTTTGACCAGTGCCGGCTTGTCTCGGACGCCGCGGCAAATACCGTGCACCTGGGCCGGCCGTGGCACCCGAGCGGCGACCCGAAGGCCGTTGCCCAGGTCCTGGTCAGGGATTCATGGCTGGGAGCGCACATTTCCGGTACGCCGTGGACGGACATGAGTGGCTTCTCGTGGAGGGAGGCAAGGTTCCACGAGTACAACAACCGTGGCCCCGGCGCCCAGGTGACCGCGGACCGCCCGCAACTGCCCGGGAATGAGGCGGGCAACTACACGGTCAGGACCTACCTGCAGGGAACGGACGGCTGGGCACCGCAGCTCGCCGGTTCGACGGCGGACTGCAGCGTGGTGCCGTCGGAGGTGGCCGCCTAGGTTCTGAGGCATGGAATGCCCGGTTCCCACGATGGAACCGGGCATTCCCTTCAGCGCTCCGGAGGCACTCCCCGCCGGCCGATTCTGTATCCCGCCCACAGGGCAAGCACGAGAAGGCCCAGCACAACGATCGCCAGGCCAACCTGCGTCCCCTGGGTGATGAACGCCGCCCCGTTCGCGCTGAACGTCGCATTGCTGAGCGGCGCATAGGCAAACCAGCCCACGTAGTCCCTGTTCAACCAGGCAACCAACAGGCCCACCAGTACCGCGGCCAGCCCGGCCAAAGGCACGACGGCGGCAGGGACTTTGGCGGGTCGGTCCGGTGTGCTTTCCTCAGGTGTGTCGTTTTCCCCCATGCAGGGGAGTCTAGCCAATCATTGCCCTGCCCTTGCCTTCCCGCAGTAGGATCCTGCCTATGGAATCCGTCGTGATGTACAGCATTCGTGGGGATGTGGATGGCTCCCGCGCTTCATTGCAGACGATCCATTTGTCACAGAGGGGCTGGCCGATCCGCGGATCCTGGAGTGGGATGCTGTGCGCTTCGAGTAAGGACATCCGCATCCCCGAAGGGAACATCGAGTGGACAGCAATCCTGGTACCTGGTTCTTAAGCGGCAGTGAGCGGGGGAACACAGCCACCGACGTGCACGCGGAAGGTGGCGGATCGCCGTCGTGGTCGGAGGGCAACCTCGTGCGGCCGCTGATCCATGGGGCCACCTACTTCGCCCGGCTGCACGAGGAGCTGTCAGCCCTGCAGGCGGGAGACCGCGTGTGGTTCACCGATTGGCGTGGCGATGCCGACGAGCGCCTGACGGCGGACGGACCGGCGATCGGCGAGTTGCTGGCGCGGTTGGCCCGGGCGGGAGTGGAAGTGCGCGGCCTGATCTGGAGATCCCACGGCGAGCGCGTATCGGCTCCGATGAGTTGGCGGTCCAACGAACTCCTCAGCAAGCAGGTCAACGACGCCGGCGGCGAGGTGCTGCTGGATCAGCGTGTGCGCATCTTCGGCTGCCACCACCAGAAACTGTTCGTCATCCGCAACCGTAACGATCCTGCGCGGGACGTCGCGTTTGTGGGCGGGATCGACCTCTGCCACAGCCGCCGGGACGACGCCGATCACGCAGGAGACCCGCAGGCGGTGGATATGGATCCCCGGTACGGGAAGCAACCCCCGTGGCACGATGCCGCCCTCGAACTTCATGGACCGGTGG
>NZ_QAIQ01000301.1 GCF_003061105.1 Arthrobacter sp. HMWF013 | reverse complement strand
TTCCAGGATCGAAGTGACGGTCACCATGAAACAGGATAAGAACGCCCCCGCGTGGACCCCAGCCCGGCCGCGCCCCGCAGCTACCGGGCCCTCCGACTGGAAGCTTTCACCGATCACGGCCGGAAGCACGCCGCAGCGGGGACGTGAACCCCTGCTGATCAGGCAATGGAAATACCTATGGCGGAATGAGCTCGTTGAGTTGCGGAGCGGTTCCGAGGTCCTGGGCAGTGGATACGTGGACGAGACAACCGAGGATGCCAGCACCATATGGATCCACCTGACCAAGGGGCTCGGCCGCGTCCTGATTCATCGCAATGACGGCATCGCCATCTGGCGCGTGGACCCCCGGATCTACGCCCACCGTGTCAGCCCAGAGACCCAGACGTCACCACAGACCGCGGCGGGGCGGTAATGACGGTCACCCGGATCGTCGACCATCGCAACGAACCACCGCCCCGCCGCCCACACGCCAGTAGCTACCAGAAAGGCCGAGAAGCCAGTCGAGCCCGCGGACGTGTTTCACCGTCCGCTAAGGAGACGGCATGACCAGGAACATCCAGGCGCCAGATCCGCGGGCCGCTCAGACCAGCGCAGCAACGTTCTCCGCCCCGGCAAACGATGACCCTCGCGGGGATGGTGAACTTGTCACTGCACCCTGGCTCGGGCTTCACTACGCCGGAGTCCAATCTATCCACAGCGTCTGCACCTCCCTTCGGCAATCTCATATACGCTCGGGCGAGACTCACATGACCGATCAAAAACCTCTATGGGTGCTTGCATCCTTGCTCGAGTCAACTGGCCAGACTCCCGCTTTCATATGCATATGACACCATTCGGTGACATAATGAAACCGTGGAAGGGATGCCATGACACTGGAAAACACCATCGAGACCCCGGCTGCAGCCGGCGCCATCATCCGGTCCCGCCGCACAGCCCGCGGACTGTCCCAGCAAACCCTTGCCGACATGGCCGGAGTGTCACGGAAGTTCCTCATCGATCTGGAAGCCGGCCACGACCGCGCGGAACTCGGCAAAACCCTCGCCGTCATGGCCGCCCTCGGCCTGACCTTGGCCGCCACGGATCCCATCCCCCGCGGCAGAGACTTCGACCCTGCACGGCGCGACTACGCCACGACTTTCAGGAGCCTCATCAACGAACGGGACTTTGAGTTCGCGATCAAAATGCTCGCCGACTACGCCACCGCATCCCTGACCTCCGGCATGCCGCTGCTCCAGCGCAGCCCCCGCCTCAAAGACCCGCACTGGTCAGCGGCCCTGGCCGGAATCACCAACTACACCGCACACCGCCTCGGCCAACCAGCGCCATCCTGGACGCGACGGATCAAACCCCTTGAAGCGGCGTGGATGCCAGCCCAGTCCTACCGCACAATCCGAGAACCGATGAAGAAACTCACCATGTCCGAAACACCCAAAGAACTCGCCGCCTTGAACGTCTTCATCCGCGAACGCAGTCTGGCCACCGCATGACCGGCGGAGAACTCACCGCCACACAAATCAGGGCACTCCTCCACGAACTCGGTCGCCGCCTGCAGGCAGCTGGCGCCCATGGCGACGTCAAACTCGTCGGCGGTGCCGCCCTCATCCTTCAGGGCATCGGCAACCGACCCACCGCCGACATCGATGCCAGCTACGCCGCCCCAACGACTATCCACGCCATGGTCATGGAAATGGCCGCTGACTACGACCTCGGGCCCGACTGGCTCAACACCAACGCCTCAGCCTTCGTCCCTGACAACGCCACCTGGGTCGCCCTTGAACAGCTCGACGGACTCACCATCCAGGCCGCAGACACCGAAACGCTCCTGGCCATGAAAATAGCTGCCGAACGCGACAAAGACACGCTCGACATCGCCCGGCTCCTGCGCCGACTCAACATCACCAACGCCGCCGAAGCCGTCGACCTCGCTTACGACAAATACGGCGACCACTCCATCCCCCTCGCCGCAGGGCGCGAGAACTACCTGATCGTTGTCGACGACGCCCTCGACGCAGTCACTACCCTAGAACCCCAGCCAGAACTCGAATCCGACGAATAGGCCAACACCAGGGATTACAGGTGTCGGAGACGAGCCGCCGGTTCAAAAGGGACAGCAAGAATTAGCGCTTGAATGCACACGCGCTCTACTGGGTGCTCACCCCTTGGCTGACTAGACGACCGGTCACGTTTGGCGCCCCTCATGACTCCCCCGGTATGCGGAATTCGGCCCGATGCGACCCCTGTATGACCGGATCCGCAGCTCGAAGTGTGCCTCATTGTCCACCCCCATTTGGCCCTCCCAAGCTCTCCATCACCGACAGCGGAGCTCCCCCAGCCGGTAAGCCCGGACCTCCTCACAACTTCATGCGCGTGCCGATTCTTCATGCCACCACCCTCCCCAAGGTGTTGACGTGAGGTTGCCCTGAGGAAAGCCAGACTCAACACCCCGGGGCGGAAAGCCGCCGCTGCCAGGCTCGCTCAACTTTGCATCAGTCGGCGAAGGAAGGACCCCGAATTTATCCATAGAACGCAGCTCCTAATGGTTATATAAAAACTGTAGATCTGCCCCGGCTGGGACCTAATTTTCCGAGGCGGACTACTGCTTGACCGACCTGGCGA
>NZ_QAIQ01000300.1 GCF_003061105.1 Arthrobacter sp. HMWF013 | reverse complement strand
CCCGCCCCGTTATCTACTGGAAGACACGCAGGCCACCTGCGATCCAGAAGAGGACAGCAATGACGAACATCAGCATTCTCGGCAGCGGAAACATGGCGCGGGCGCTCGCCGTCACCATGTTGCGGGGCAACAACCCAGTGCAGATCCTGGGCCGCGACGGCGCCAAGACCCGTGCCTTGGTAGAGGGGCTTGGCCCTGGTGCCACCGGCGGGATCGTAGGCGCAGACCTTACAGGCGCAATCGTCTTCCTGGCGATCCCGCACAAGGAAGTGCATACGGCCATCCTCAAGGCGGGAGATTCGCTCGACGGACGGGTCATCGTGGACATCAGCAATCCGGTGGATCCGGCTACATTTGACCAGCTGACCGTGCCGCCCGGGACGTCAGCGGCCGAGGAAACCGCCAGGATGCTCAACGGACGTGCTGAGGTGGTCAAGGCCTTCAACACCACGTTCCCCGGGACCCTGGAGGCCGGACAGGTCGGTGGCCAACACCTTGATGTGTTCATCGCCGGCGACTCGGAGCAGTCAAAGGAAAAGGTCAGCGCCGTGGCAGCGGCCGGCGGCCTGCGGCCCATCGATGTGGGCCCGCTGCGCCGCGCGCGGGAATTGGAAGCGATCATGCTGGTCGTGATGGGCCTGCAGGTCAACCCTGAGCATGAGCACTTCAACTGGGACACCGCCCTTCGGATAATTCCGTGACGCGGGCCCGGGCGGCTTGTGGCAACATGGCGCGTGCTAAAGAATGAGTCATTGCGGTAGCGGACGGGTGGACAGAAGGGACGACGGACGATGAAGGCTTCAGCATCACCGGAGCAAGCGGAGTCCTCATCCAATGCAGGCATCCGGGTTTTCGTCCTCGACGACCATGAGCTGGTCCGGCGAGGCCTGCAGGATCTCCTGGAAAGCGAAGGATTCGTCGTCGTCGGCATGTCCGGATCTGCTGCCGAAGCCGCCCGGAGGATTCCGGCCCTGCGTCCTGACGTCGCCATTTTGGATGCGCGGCTGCCTGACGGGACGGGCATCGAGGTTTGCCGGGACGTGCATTCAGTTGACGAGACGATCAACTGCCTGATTCTTACGAGCTACGACGACGAACAGGCACTCCGCGGCGCCGTCCTGGCAGGCGCTTCGGGGTACGTCCTCAAGGAGATCGGCGGCTCTGACCTGATCGGCGCACTGCGCAGGGCAGCCCGCGGCGAATCCCTGTTCGACGCGGACCTGAAGGCAAGGATTGTCCAGGGGCTGGCCGAGCCGGAGCGGGTGGATCCCCGGGTGGCCTCACTGACTCCGCAGGAACGACGGGTACTGGAACTCGTGGGTGAAGGCCTCACAAACCGCCAGATCGGCGAGCGTATGCTTCTGGCGGAGAAGACGGTGAAGAACTACGTCTCATCGTTGCTGGCAAAGCTCGGGTTCGAACGGCGGACGCAGGCGGCCGTTCACGTGGCCCAGCATTCCCCTCCGGATCAGTAGCGGTTCGGGATCCCGGCGAGTCAGAAGACCGGGGCCGTCCACGTCAGCGCCGTCCCGGAATCGGGGG
>NZ_QAIQ01000026.1 GCF_003061105.1 Arthrobacter sp. HMWF013 | reverse complement strand
TCTCCGAGGTCCGCAGCGAAATCTGGTCCGGGCACCGCCGCAAGGTGGCTTCCGCGCTGGGCCTGTGGTCAAAGCGGGTGGACGAGGCCGAGCTGGTGGAACGCCTGCACCTGCCGCGCCCCGAACGGATGACCCCGCTGCGGTTCCTGCACGACCTCATCGAACGTGCCCGCTCCCAGCGCCGCCACGTGGTCCTGCCCGAAGGGACAGATCCGAGGATCCTGCGCGCCGCGGAAATCCTCCACCGCCGCGACGTCTGCGATCTCACGATCCTGGGCCCCGAATCGGACGTCCGGGAGCTCGCAGCGTCCCGCGGGATCGACCTGTCCGGGATCAACATCGTGGACCCCGCCACGTCCGAGCTCCGGCAGAAGTTCGCGGAAAAGTATGCGGAATTGCGGGCGCACAAGGGCGTGGACCTGACCAAGGCCCTGGAAATCATGCAGGATGTCAGCTACTTCGGGACCATGATGGTCCAGCTGGGCGTGGTGGACGGCATGGTCTCCGGCGCCGCGCACACCACGGCGCACACCATCCGTCCCGCCCTGGAGTTCGTCAAGACCCGCGAGGGCGTGAAGATCGTCTCCTCGGTGTTCCTGATGCTGATGCCGGACCGCGTGCTGGTTTATGGCGACTGCGCGGTGAACCCTGACCCCAACGTGGAGCAGCTCGCCGACATCGCGCTCGCCTCCGCCGAAACCGCCCAGCAGTTCGGCGTGGAGCCCCGGGTTGCCATGCTGTCCTATTCAACAGGTGGTTCGGGGGCGGGGGAGGCCGTGGACGAGGTCCGGCAGGCCACCGAACTGGTCCGCAGCCGCCGCCCCGATCTCGCCGTCGAAGGCCCCATCCAGTACGACGCCGCCGTGGACGCCTCCATCGCGGAGTCCAAGATGCCGGGCTCCTCCGTGGCCGGGCAGGCGACCGTCTTCATCTTCCCCGACCTGAACACCGGCAACAACACCTACAAGGCGGTGCAGCAGAGCTCCGGTGCCGTCGCCGTCGGGCCTGTCCTGCAGGGACTGCGGAAGCCGGTCAACGATCTCTCCCGCGGCTGCACCGTGGAGGACATCGTGAACACCGTGGCCATCACTGCCATCCAGGCGCAGTCCCCGGCCTCCTAAGGCGCTTTCCAAAGCAACGCGGGGTCACTCCACGCCCGATTTCAGTCGTTTATCGGGCGAGGAGTGACCCCGCGTTGCGGTTAAGGGGCCTAGCTGTTGTCCGGCTTGGCCAGGCTGTCTTTGTCCTCCTGCTTGGCGGGCTCGTCGGACAGCCCCTGCGGGGTGAGGTCCAGGTTTTCCGGGTTTTCCGGTGGCTCGGGTGCCTCGCCCACCTCCTGCGCCTTGAGGTTGCCGGTGTCGTCCAGGGCAGGGTTGGCGCCTTCGACGCCGGTGGGATCCTTGGAGCCCGAGCTGGAGCCGCTATCCGGTCCCGTCTCCGGGAGGGGCGGGGTGCTGCTGGACCCGGTGTTCGTGGGGTCGTTGTCCTCGGCTTGAGTGGTTTCGTTCGTCATGGGAATGTCCTCTCGGCGTGGGTGCAGCTTGTCCGCCGACTCTAAGCGCCCGCCGCCCCCGTCCGCAAGGAACCGGCCGCCCGCACAAGGCAACTTATAGTGGGAAGCGGTTGAACTGCGGAAGCAAGGCTCAGGAGGCCCCTCATGCTCGTGCTCGTCATCAATTCCGGCTCGTCCTCGCTCAAGTACCAGGTGCGCGACGTCGCGGCCGGCAGTGTCCTGACCGAGGGTCTGATCGAGAAGATCGGGATGGGCAACGGCGGGGACGGCGACGGCGAAATCGAGGGCCCGCGGGACCATGCGGAGGCGCTGGAGCAGGTTGACGCGGCCATCCACCAGGAACTCGGCGAGCTGGAACTGGCAGCGGTAGGACACCGGGTGGTGCACGGCGGCGAGCGGTTCGCGGAGCCGGTGCTGATCGACAATGAGATCACCCGTGCCATTGAGCGGCTGAACCCGCTGGCCCCGCTGCACAACCCTGCGAACGTGCTGGGCATCCGCGCCATCAGCAAGAAGTGGCCGGAGATGCCTCAGGTTGCCGTGTTCGACACCGCCTTCCACCGCACCCTGCCCGAACACGCCTGGCGCTACGCCGTCCCGGACGAGCTTTACACGAACCACGGAATCCGCCGCTACGGCTTCCACGGCACTTCGCACGAGTACGTCACGCACCGCGCCGCCGCGCTGCTGGGACTCCCGGTGGAAGAGTTCGACGGCGTGATCGCCCACCTGGGGAACGGCGCCTCCGTCACGGCCATCCGCGGCGGTCATTCGGTGGACACGTCCATGGGCTTCACGCCGCTCGAGGGCCTGGTGATGGGCACCCGCTCCGGCGACCTGGACCCCTCCATCCTGGTGTTTCTGGGCCGGGCCGGCTGGACCCCCGAAGACCTTGACACCATGCTCAACCGTGAGTCCGGGCTCAAAGGCCTCGCCGGAAACAACGACATGCGGTCCGTGGTGGAAGCTTCCGAAGCCGGCGACGCCAGGGCCGCCACCGCGTTGGCGGTCACGTCTTACCGGCTGGCCAAGTACATCGGCGGCTACCACGTGGCCGTGGGCGGCGCGAAGGCTCTCGTGTTCACCGCCGGGATCGGCGAGAACTCGCACCAGTTCCGTGCACTCGTGGCGGACAAGCTGGGTGCCCTGGGGATAACGCTCGACGCCGGCCTGAACAGTCAGCGGTCCAAGGAACCGCGCGTGATTTCCACGCCGGAGTCCGCCATTCCGGTTCTGGTGGTGCCCACCGACGAGGAGCGCGCCATCGCGGAGGCGACTGCCGCCGTCGTCCATTCATCGGTTGCTCCGTAGGGGGTTCCCTCAGATCCAATAGAGCGGGCCTTTGTGCTCTACATAGGGTTCCGGGCCGGGCCTAGCCTGAAAATGGCAGTGTGGCGCGGCCGCCTGCCGAATTCCGGGGACCACGCCGAATTTCGGGAGGCAAACGGTGAAACCGGCAAACATAAGCATCATCGCAGGCGTAATCCTGATGGCGGTCGGCGGGCTGTTGCTGCTGGACCTTCTCAACGTGGTGGAGACCGCCGGTTTGGTTCCGGCGCTGATTTTCGCCGCGGTGGGGGCGGTGTTCCTGTCCGTCTTCAGCCGCAGCCGGGAGAACTGGTGGGCAGCGATCCCCGGGTCGGTGTTCCTTGGCCTGGCCGCGGTGATTACCGCCGCGCAGCTCACGGATGGCCGCACGGGGGCAGCCTTCCTGTTCCTGTTCATGGCAGCCGGATTCGCCGCGGTCTATCTGCGCGAGCCGGCCAACTGGTGGGCCGTGATCCCGTGCGGGGTGATGCTGACCCTGGCGGTCATCGTGGCCCTGCCGCAGGATCTTCCGGGCATGACCGTCCCTGCTGTCCTGTTCCTGGGGCTGGCAGCAACCTTTGGTGTGCTTTCCCTTGTCCCGGTCCGGGATGCGGGGCACACCGTCCGGATGAAGTGGCCCCTGATTCCGGCTGCCGTTCTCGCGGTGATGGGAGTGATCTTCGCTCTCCAGGCAACGGTGCTGCTCATCTCCGGTGACTTCGCCGTACCGGCCGTCATGATCCTGGCGGGGATCGCCCTGCTGGTCTACGCCTACTACGCCCGGCACGACAGGCAGCACAAGGCGCCCGGAGCGTAGGCCGTGGGTTTGGTGGCCGGGGCCGTCCCTTAGGCGCGGCTGTCTGGGCGCGTCCCTTTAGGCCCGGCCCTTGAGGATCAGGTTCCAGTAGACCTGCGGGAAAACGTCCCTGTCCACCACCCAGGAGGCGCGGCTCTCCTTCCACGTGGGCACCTGGGGAAGGGTGGGCATCGGCCGGTAGCCGGCGTCGAACTCCGCGAACACCACAGTGGACCGGGACACCGTGAACGGGCACACCGCATAGCCGTCGTACTTTTCCTTCAGCGGTGCCCCCTTCCGTGCAGCCACGAGGTTCTTCGCCAGCACCTTGGTCTGTTTCCGCAGTGCGCCGCCGCATTTCGAGTTGGTGGTGGCGGCTGCGTCGCCAAGTGACCACACGTTCGGATATCGCACATGCCGCAGGGTTTCGGCGTCCACCTGGACGAAGCCTCCGTCGTCGCCCGGGGCCGGCAGGTCAGTGGCCTTGAGCCAGTCCGGCGCCGACTGCGGCGGGACCGCATTCAGGACGTCGTAGTGGAGTTCCTCAGTGGAGCCGGTGGTGCTGTCCCGGATCAGCACTGTCTGGGCAGCGGGATCCGCCGCAGTGACTTCGCTGTTGAGCCGGAGCTCGATGCCGTACGCCCCGATCTTGCGGTTCAGCTCCTCGTCCACGCCGGGCACCCCGTAAACGGTGGGGTAGGGCTGGACCATCACCACGCGGATGTCCTTCAGGACTCCCTGCTCCCGCCAATAATCGCAGGCCAGATACATGGGCTTCTGCGCGGCACCGGCGCACTTGGCCGGGCCGGACGGCATGGTGAACACCGCGGTGCCTGTTTTCAGGGCGCTGAGGAGCGTCCAGGCCTTGGGGGCAAGATCGAACTCGTAATGCGATGCCCCGTGCGGAGAGTGGACAGCCGCCTCCAGGCCGGGGATCTTGTCCCAGTCCAGTTGCAGCCCGGGGCAGACCACCAGTTGGCCGTAGGTAAGCTCACTGCCCGATGCCAAAGTGACAGTGTTGGCTGCGGCGTTGATGCCGGTTGCGCCGTCCCGGATCCATTCCACGCCCTTGGGCATGACCGACGCCTGGGAACGGATGGCCTCAGCTGCCTTGGCCCGCCCGCCGGCGATGTGGGAGAACAGCGGCTGATACAGGTGATGGTCCTTGGGTTCCACCACGGCGATGTCCTTGACGCCGTACCGGTGCAGGCGTGCCGCCAGGGAAATCCCTGCATTGCCGCCGCCAATGATGAGCACTTCATAGTTCTTTTGGCTGGACACGCGGCTAGTCCTTCTCGGTCAGGGCGGACGCCTTGTGGGCGGCGCGGGCGCCGGTTTTGGCCGACTCCACCACGTATTGGGGTTCTGCCTCGCTGGCCCGGTGCTGGTTCCCGTCCAGTTCGAAATCGCTGGTTTTCTTCTCCACGATCTTCCCGTGGGTGGGCCCCTGCGGCGTGTTCCATTCCACGGACGTTCCCTTGCGTAGCGACATTCCTGCTCCTTCAGACGGACCGGACGTGAAACACAATAGTAAGCATGATTAGTTTCCGGGGTCACGGGGCAGGGGGTCTCCGTTGCCAGCGGGCGCGCGCTTCAAGCCGGGGGCCACGGATCAGCGTTGACTCTCCATGCCGTTCAGACCACACTGGCGCTGAGCCTATCTGCCGGCCAAGCCGAGCCGTCACCAGGCTTTTGACGAGGAGTACCGATCATGGCCGTCATAGAGGAAAGCGTCTACATCGCCCGTCCGCAGCAGGAGGTCTTCGACTTTCTGGCCAAGAGCGAAAACATCCCCATCTGGGACTCGTCCGTGATCCGTGCAGAACAGATCGGCGACGGGCCCGTGGACGTGGGAACCCAGTCAAAGGGTACAAGCAAGATCATGGGCCGGCACTTCGACTGGGTCACCGAAACCACCCTTTTCGAGCCGCCGAACCGGACGGCCATAGAGTCGGTCGGCGGTGACTTGAAGTTCAAGATTTCAAACACCCTGGAACCGCAGGGCGACGGGACCCGGTTCATCTACCGGATCGACGCGGACTCCGGACTTGGCGGAGTTTTCGGCAAGCTGGCGGATTCGTTGGTGGAGAAGGCCCACGCCAGGACGGTGCGGGCCAACCTCGAGACCCTGGCGGACCTCCTGGCCGAACACCCCGACATCGTTTAGCCTGCCTGCCGGGGGCGAACCGCCTGGACTTACTTCAGCCCGGCCCCCGGAAGCAGTTCGGTGGCGCCGAGCGAGTCGGCGATGAACGCGTAGTCCCACGCCCGTTCGCGCCACTGGACGTACCGGCCCGAGGCGCCGCCGTGGCCGCCGTCCATTTCGATCTTCATGACGATCGGCTCCGCACCCGTGGTGTTGTTCCGCAGCTCCTGGACCCACTTGGCCGGCTCCACGTACAGCACGCGCGTGTCGTTGAAGGACGTGACGGCCGCGATCTTGGGGTACGCCACGGCCCGCACATTCTCGTACGGCGTGTAGGACTTCATGTACTTATAGACCTCGGGGTCTGTGATGGGGTTGCCCCATTCTTCCCACTCCAGGGCGGACAGCGGCAGCTCCGGGTCAAGGATGCTGGTCAGGGGGTCCACGAACGGCACCTGGGCCACCACCGCGGCGTACTTCTCCGGCGCCTGATTGGCGATGGCACCCATCAGCAGCCCGCCCGCGGACCCGCCCAGCGCGGCAATTCGTGACGGATCCACCCAGCCGGAAGCGGCCAGCCAGTCGGTGGCGTCCACAAAGTCAGTGAACGTGTTCTTCTTGGTGAGTTTCTTGCCGTCCTCATACCAGTGCCGGCCCAGCTCGCCGCCGCCGCGGATGTGGGCGATCACAAACACCACGCCACGGTCCAACAGTGAGAGCCGTGCGATGCCGAAACCGGGGTCCATGCTCAGCTCATACGAGCCGTAGCCGTAGACCAGGCCCGCCGCCGTCGAGTCCTGGTTGACGGCTTTGTGCCGCAGCACTGACAGCGGAATCCGGGTGCCGTCCGCGGCGTCCGCCCATTCGCGGGTGGCCACGTAGTCGGCGGCAGAGTAACCGCCGAGTACGGGGCTTTCCTTGCGCAGCAGAAGTTCGCCGGCAGGTTGGGCCGGCGTTGGAAGGACGAAGTCGTACACGCGCGACGGCGTGAAGTAGGACGTGTAGCCCAGCCGGATCACGGGCGCTTCGTAGTCGGATCCGCCCACCCCGGCCGTGTACAGCTCTTCGTCGAAGGCGGGCTCCACCGGCGCCTCCTGCGCTGGCGTGCCGAGCCCGGCAAGGCCCATCACCTGGACCCGTTCGATGGTGTCCTTGCGGATGGACACAATCAGGTGCGTGGAGGTGACGCCGGCGCCGTTGACGCGGACGTCGTCGGAATGCCCGACGACGGTGTCCCAGTGCTGCTCGGCCAGCGGCTTGGTGAGCTCGGCCGGGTCAACGAGGGAGACCATGGAGTTCACGGCGTTCCGGTTGTGGGTGATGATGATGCGCTCTGCCTTCTCGCCACCGGGCCCGGTGAGCAGGAACGGCTCGGCCTCATAGAGCACGCGCTCGTCGCGCGAAATCACGGTGGTGAGGGCCGCCGTCGGGTCATCGAAAGGCAGCAGGCGCGTCTCGCTGTACTCGGAGCAGCCGATGCCCAGCACGAGGTGACGACGGTCGGAGGAGAGCTCAAAGCCCAGCCACATGGCGACGTCGTCCTCCTGGTAAATCACTTCATCCTCGGTGACCGGGGTGCCCAGCACGTGGGACTTGACCTGGTACGGGCGCCAGGAGTCGTCCACCACCGTGTAGAAGATCCGCGTGCCGTCAGGGGAGAAGCTGACGCCGTAGAAGATGTTCTCGATGACGTCCGGAAGCAGCTCGCCGGTGCGCAGATCCTTGATGCGGAGCGTAAAGCGTTCGTCGCCGGAGTTGTCCACCGCGTAGGCATAGAGGTTCCCGTCCACCGTGACGGCCGAGCCGCCCACGGAGAAGAAGGGCTTGCCCTCCGCCTCGATGTTGCCGTCCAGCAGCACTTCCTCGCCGGGGATTTCGACGCCGGCCTCCACCGCCGGGGGAGTCCAGTCGGCCACGGGGTTGCCGGTGTCCGCAGCCCGGACACGGCACTGGATGCCATACTCCTTGCCTTCGACGGACCGGCTGAAGTACCACCAGCCGTCCTTCCGGTTTGGGACAGACAAGTCTGTCTCTTGGGTGCGGCCCTTGATTTCCTGGAAGATGGCCTCCCGCAGCGGCTCCTGGTGCGCGGTGACGGCCTCCTGGTAGGCGTTCTCAGCCTTCAGGTGATCCACGACCTCGGGGGATTCCTTTTCGCGCAGCCACTCGTAGTTGTCCACGAACGTATCGCCGTGGTGCGTCCGCTCGTGCGGGACCTTCTTGGCGACGGGCGGCGCAACCGGCCCGGCGGAAGCGGCGACGGCGGAATTGGCGGAATCCTGCAGCGGAGTCTGGGTCATTCCTTCAATATATAGAGCCGGACCGACAATGGCGGCTGCGTTCGCTACCGGGGGAGCCCACCTTCAACGCTCTCTCACTTCTTGCCGCCAAAACGGAAACGCTCTTTCACTTCCTGCCGCCAAAACGGAAACGCTCTTTCACTTCCTGCCGCCAAAGCGGAAACGCTCTGTCTCTCGGTTTCCGCTGCCGGGCTCCCGCGCCCCGGTGCCGGAA
>NZ_QAIQ01000299.1 GCF_003061105.1 Arthrobacter sp. HMWF013 | reverse complement strand
ACCACCACGGAGCCATTGGCGGCCCCCACCGCATCCGCAAGCACCAGCGAACAGGTTGCGCCTGAGCCGCCGTCCATCCCGCCGCTTTGGGCGCCGGCAGCTGAACTGTCCCAGCCGGTAGACAGGTCTGCAGCGGAATCCGGGGTTGCCACCGAGTCACTCAGCACTGAGGCCCTGGTGCCGGACAGCAACTCGGCCGCCATCCTTACGGTTTTCAATAAGATCAACGAATACCGGGCAGCGAACAGCCTGGCGCCCGTCAAGTACCACGCCACTGTGGCAGGAATGGCCCAGGAATGGTCCAACAACATTGCCACCCGCGAAGTCATCGAACACCGTGCCAGCTTCTGGACGGATCCCCGTGCCCTCAGCCCCAGCAGCGCCGGCGAGGTCATCGCCGTCCGTTGGGACAGGGAAGCCGCCCAGTTGGTGGAATGGTGGAAGACCTCCCCCGGCCACAATGCCATGCTGCTGGACCCGCGGTTCAACGTCATGGGCGCCGGTGTCACCTATACCGACGGCAACTGGCAGACCACCCCTAACCGCTACACGCTCTGGGGTGTGGTGAACTTCTTTGGCTACACCAACCTCCCGGCGGGCACCGTCACGTCGCCCGGCGGCAGCTCAACCGGCGGGAACGCGTTCCCGCCGGCTACGGCGAGTCTCTGCGACCCGGCCGTCAGGCACATGCCGCCCACATCGGATCTGAGCAGCGCGGCCATTACCAGCGCCGCCGACCTCGTCTCCATCACCACCGGCGGCGAACTCATCAACCGGCCCTCTACCGGGAACCGGACCTACGGCCCAGCCAGGGTCATACACTCCTTCTTCAGCGGCGCCAAGGAAGTCTTTGTCACCGACTGGGACCGCAACGGCGCCTACGACATCCTTGCCCAGTGGAATGACGGCCGTCTCACGCTTCATCCGGGGGCCGCCGGCGGAGGCTTCGGGGCTCCGGTCACACTCGGCCAGTCCGGGTGGGCCGCCATGACCCTCGCCGTCGGCGGCTGGTGCGCCAACAACCGGCTGCCCCAGCTCGTAGCCCTCGACACCGGCGGCAACCTCTGGCTCTACCCCAACGTTGGCCTGACCGACATGTCCTCGCGCACGCTGATGGCCAGCGGGGTTGCCGCCACCAGGCTGAGCATGGTGGACTACGACGCCGACGGCTTCCAGGACCTCCTGGCGATAAGGGGCGACGGCGTTGTGCAGCTTTACCGGGGAGCGGGCGCCGTGGCGCCCCGCGCCGAAGCCCGGGCCACTGTGGCCACCGGCTGGGGCGACGTCACCGGGATCAGGCCGCTGCGCGACGTCACCGCGCTGAATTCCACCGGGGTGGCACTGCGCCGGGCCAACGACGTCGTGCAGTACTGGGACCTGAGCGGCGGAACCCTGGCGGCGGCGTCGAACATTTCCGGAAGCTGGGCCGGCCAGAGGCTGGCTCAGTAACCCAACGGGCCTAAGCGGCCGAGCGCAGCTCCAGCACATCCTTGAGGCGCATCAGCTGGGCCACTTCGGCTTTCATGGTGCGCTGGAAGCGGATGTTCATGAGGCCGAGCAGGCCTTTGGGCTGGTATTCGAGCGCGAACCGGACCCGGGTTCCGCCCTGTTCCGTGCTGAGGTAGTAACCGCCCGCGGGCTGCGCAGGGCCGGCAATCACCTTGAATTGGATCTCCGCCCCGGGCCTGGCGTGCGTGATTTCGAAATCTGCCTGGACAGGCAGGCCTGCCCGCCCGGTCATCGTCTGCTGGTAAACGGCACCCTTGGTCCCGGCTGCGCCGGAAAGCAGGGCGATGGTGCGGATGCCCCGGCGCCACTGGGGCAGGTTCATTCCGTCGATCAGGAAGTTGTAAACCGCCATGGCGTCACGGCGGATAAGCACGTCGTGCTCTGCAAATGCCATGGGAGTCCTTCGGTCAGCGGCAGGTCGGCGTTGGTAGCCCGCCCCACCCCCATGACACTGCAGCTAACGGGTTCAGAGTAGCCATCCGGCCCGGCCCGGACCTAGCCACAGGCGGTGGCGTTATGGAACAGTTATTGGATGACGCGGCCGCTTGGGGCTGCTCCCCCGGACACGGCCCGCACAGGCGTCGCACGTTGCAGGGGAGGGCGCGCATCTGCGCTAAGCTAAGTTCTGCCCCGCTCACAAGGGGGGGGCGACGCGGCTGTAGCTCAATGGTAGAGCGCTAGCTTCCCAAGCTTGATACGCGGGTTCGATTCCCGTCAGCCGCTCCAGCGCCACTGAACACCACGTCAGTCACCTATCCGTTCCTGGCCTTCCTCACCCCTCGCTCCACTGCCTTTTTCAGCGCTGCCAGCCGGGTCGCTTCCAGCTTCCGGCAGGCACCGTCCTTGGCGGCGGAAAAGATGCGCCCGAGACCCTTCGGCTCGTACTGGGCGGTCACAGTCATCCGCGTGCTGTCAGCTACCGGATACAGGACGTAGGAACACGTTACGGCCTCGCCGCTGCCCACGAACGTCTCGGTCCAGGACCGCTCCGGCACCTGGTCCTGGAACTCGAGGACCTGTCCCTCCTGGCCGGGGACGGCCGCCCGGGCCTGCGCATCCACGCAGAACGCATAAACCTCCGGACGTCCGCAGGGGATAAGGACGGTGCTTTCGATCGTGATGGTTCCCATGGTGCTGTTTCCCGTAATTCCGCAAGGCCTGCCCGGCGCAGTGCCCAGAGCGTCATTTTCACACCGTGAAGGTGCCGGCACAATGACCGCCGCGCTGAACGCTCCGTGCCGGATTCACCGCCGGATTCCGGGCGCCGGTTTCCCGCGGCCCGTTAGGTGCCGGCGTGTATCGTCGGAAGTCAGGAACCTCTTCGGTTCCGCTACAGGAGCAATCATGGCTGACAAGTCCCCCCGTCAAGCAGCATCCGCAAAATCAGGTAAATCCATCAAGGAAAAGCGCGCCGACAAGAGGGCCGCTTCCTCGCCGGCCAGCTCCGTGGACGCCACGCCCAGCAAGGCCGCCAAAAAGAAGTGAATGAGCAGCAGACCCAGCTGAGCCTGGGCGTCCTGGCCTCCACGCGGAAACCGGACGAACTCCGTCTCCCCATCCATCCTCTGCATTTTGAGCGGATTGCCCCCGAACTGCGCCGGCGCATCATCCTGGAGCAGGGCTACGGCGAGCGTTTCGGTGTCTCCGATGACCACCTTTCAACCCTCGTGGGCAAAATGGCCACCAAGGAAGCGCTTCTGGCGGAGGCCGACGTCGTCCTCCTGCCCAAACCGCAGCCGGAAGACCTCGCAGAGCTGCGCGACGGCCAGGTCCTGTGGGGCTGGCCGCACTGCGTCCAGGACCGTGCCATCACGCAGCTGGCCATCGACAAGAAGCTGACGCTGATTGCGTTCGAGGCCATGAACCACTGGGCCAGCGACGGCGGTTTCGGCCTGCATGTGTTCCACAAGAACAACGAGCTCGCAGGGTACTGCTCGGTCCTGCATGCCCTGGCGTTGACCGGTTCTACGGGCGACTACGGGCGGCGGCTCAGCGCAGTGGTGATCGGGTTCGGCGCCACGGCACGCGGAGCCGTGACCGCGCTGAACGCCCACGGCATTCATGACGTGCAGGTGCTGACCAACCGCGGGGTTGCCGCCGTGGGAGCCCCGATCCACTCGGTGAACATCGTGCAGTTTGATCACGACGCCGAGGCCCCCTTCCTCAGCCAGGTCATCACCGAGCGGGGCCGGGTTCCGCTGGCGCCGTTCCTGGCCGAGAGCGACATCGTGGTCAACTGCACGCTGCAGGACCCCAACAACCCGCTGACTTATCTGCGGACCGAGGACCTGGCGGCATTCAGCCCCGGCAGCCTGATCGTCGACGTTTCCTGCGACGAAGGCATGGGCTTCAGCTGGGCGCGCTCCACCACCTTTGCCGAGCCCATGTTCACGATCGGCGACCACATCAACTACTACGCGGTGGACCACAGCCCGTCCTACCTCTGGAACTCCTCCACCTGGGAAATCAGCCAGGCGCTGCTGCCGTTCCTCGAGACGGTCATCAGCGGACCGGCGGCCTGGGACGGCAACGAGACCATCTCCCGGGCCATCGAGATCCGCGACGGCGTGGTCCGGAATAACGATGTGCTGGAGTTCCAGAAGCGCGGTGCGGAGTACCCCCACCCAGCACTGTAATTCCTGCGGCTGCGGTGGTGGGCGCCCGTCATTCTGCCGGCGGGCTGCACCGCCGTCGCCCTCTGCCACCAGCGGCCCGTTAGGCAGCCGCCCGGCTCACGATGCGCACCGGGTGCCGCCGGTCTTTCAGGTTCACCCTGAGCCCCAGCGCGCCCTTGCGGGCAAGTACGACGCCGACCGTCAGGGCGGCGAGCGCCGGCACCCCGCCGGAAACGAAGAGGGCAACGTGGGGATCCACGTTTTCGGCAATCCAGCCGAGCATGGGCCCGCCGATGGCCTGGCCGCCGATCAGCACCATGATGTACAGGCTCATGACGCGGCCGCGGATGCCCACGTTGGAGCTGATCTGGACCAGCTGGTTGGAGCCGGTGAGGAACATCAGGCACCAGAAGCCGGACATCACCATCACCGCTCCGAACCAGACCATGGACGGGGCGAACGCGGCCAGGCAGAGCATCACGCCGTACATTCCCGCGCAAAACACCACGGACCGCAGCCGCAGCTGCCGGCGCCGGGTGGACGCGACAGCACCGGCCAGGGCGCCCAGGGCCACAAGGGCGTTCAGCAGGCCGTAGCCGCCGGCGCCGACGTCAAACACCCGGTCCGCGAAGGCAGCCAGCAGCACGGGCAGGCTCATGGCGAACACTGCGATGAACCCTGCCATCAGCCACGGCCAGTAAATGGTGGGCTTGCTGAGGGCGTACTGCAGCCCTTCGCGCAGCATGCCCTTCTTCTTGGGCGCCGGCCTGCTGATGAACAGCCGGTCCTTGCGCAGGAGCAGCAGCATGGTCACCGTGGAGCAGCACGCCAGCGCATTCGCGGCAAAGGCCCAGCCTGCTCCGACGGCGGTGAGCAGCAGTCCCGCCAGCGCCGGGCCGATCAGCCCGCCCAGCTGGAAGGTGGTGGAGTTGACGCTGATGGCATTGCGCAGGTATTTCGGGCCAACCAGCTCGTTGACGAACACCTGCCGCGCAGGCTGGTCCAGCACGGTGACCAGGCCCAGCACCAGCGCAATGACGTACACGTGCCAGACTTCCACCGCGCCGCTGAGGGCAAGAAAGGCGAGTGCCGCTGCCAGCACGCCGGCCATGGACTGGCACAGGATGAGGATCTTCCGCTTGGCGAACCTGTCAGCCATCATCCCGCCCCACGGGCCGAGGAGCAGCGACGGCAGGAACTGCAGCGCCACCGTGATGCCCACGGCGGTGACGGAGCCGGACAGTTCCAGCACCAGCCAGTCCTGGGCGATCCGTTGCATCCAGAGCGCGATCACTGCAACGAAGTGGCCGATCGCAAAGATCCGGAAGTTGGGGACCTTCAGGGAAATAAAGGTGTGCCGCCACGGGAGGTGTTCACTGACGACGGCGATGGGCTGGGTTTGGGATGAAGCGGAGTCGATGACGGGCTGGCTGACGGTTGCCGATGAAAGCGGTGGGGGTGCCACAGAGATGTCCTCAGGGAAGCGGGCGGTCCGGGATGACTCCAACGCTAAGCTGATCAGGAGCGATTATGCAGGTCTATCGAGTCTATAACTAGCATTGCAATACGTAATAAGACCCCATTTCAGGCCCCGGCAGCCCAAGGAGACCCCGTGTTCGAACCCGCCCAGCTCCGCTCCTTCCTTGCCGTGGCGGAGACGCTGAGCTTCACCAAGGCCGCCGAACGGCTGGGACTGGCACAGCCCACCGTCAGCCAGCACGTCCGCAAGCTGGAGCAGGCCGCCAAGCGGGTCCTCATCACCAGGGACACCCGCGACGTCCGCCTGACTGACAACGGGGATGCCATGGCCGGCTTTGCCCGCACCATCCTGTCGGCGCACGATGCCGCGGCCCGGTACTTCTCCGGCTCCGCCATGCGCGGCCGGCTGCGCTTCGGCACCGCCGATGACCTTGCCATCACAGGACTTCCCCGGATTCTGCGCGAGTTCCGGCAGGTCTATCCCCAGATCAACCTCGAGCTGACGGTCGGCCAAAGCGACCAGCTGTACCGGAAGCTCAACGCGGGCCAGCTGGACCTCGTGTTCGTCAAGTGGGTGGCGGGAGTCAAGGACGGCACAGTGGTCCAGCACGATTCCTTCTCCTGGGTGGGGCTGGAGCAGACGTCCCTTGAACCGGGGGATCACGTGCCGCTGATCGCCTACCCCTCCCCCAGCCTGAGCCGGAAACTGGCCATCGATGCCCTCGAATCCCACGGCCGGACGTGGCGGATCACCTGTACAACCCGGCAGATCAGTGGGGTCCTGGCGGCACTCCGGGCCGGTATCGGGATCGCTGTTATGCCGACGTCGCTCGTTCCCGAAGATCTGAAGATCATCACCCGCCGGTTCGACCTGCCGCCGGTGGGCGACGTTGATTTCACCCTGATCCGCAACCCGCTGGCCAACGCTGAAGTGATCGATGCACTGACCCAGGCCATCGTGGGCAGGACCCTCAAGAAGTCAGCCTGACAGTGCCCTAAACCCCGGCCGGGGTTGCTCAAACCATTGTAGAAAAAGCCTGCCTCGCCTATGCTGGTTTATCCATGGGGTCAAGCAGTGGCCGGTTCAAACCGTACGAGCGCGCCCCGCAACCCATGGGCTGGCCGCGTTCGGGATAGGCAGCCAATGACGACAGCCGAGAACACCCATTTTTACCCCGCCTTAACGCGCACGCACCACCCGGTGCGTCCTCTGGTCACCCACCATTCGGGTCACAGCTCGATCACTTCCAGGGCAGAGCCCGAGTTCGTCAGCAAGCCGACGTGCGACAAGTGCGGCACGGACGAGTTTATCTATCTGGAGTCGTACATTCCACCGGTTTACCGGCGTGACGGGGCGGTCAGGACACTGGGCGAAGTCGCCTACACCTGCACCCGTTGTGAAGAATTTTCCGCCCACAGCGTTCCCGCCTCGTGGGCTCCCCCGGGCTGGTATCTGGGGTGACTACTAAGGTCTCCTGCCGCGCCGCAGCTGTTAGCTGAAGCGCAGCCCCATCCGACAACAGCGAAAGGCCCGGCGGCTGAACAAGGTGGCCGCCGGGCCTTTCTCTGTGTCATCGGCGATCTGACGAAACAGTGTTCACGCTCAGATCAGGGCATCGGAAAGGTGGTTCGGAGTTCCGAAGCGGTGGGCCGTGATGCTGATGGCCTGCTCGTGCAGGAACGGCAGCAGTTCAACGTGCCCCGCTTCGGTGACCGGGTGGGAGTACACGGCCAGGTCCGGCCGGCCGTCCGTTGCTTCTGCCAGGGCGGTGGCGTCCCCGCCGATCAGCCGGATCCGGGCGCCGGACAGCTTG
>NZ_QAIQ01000298.1 GCF_003061105.1 Arthrobacter sp. HMWF013 | reverse complement strand
GTGTAAGCCTCGCTGCGGGCGGGCAGGACCAGCGTGTAGCTCGAGCCTGTCCGGATCCGGTAGGCACCCTCCAGGCCTTCCACCCGCCAGCGGGCTGCCGAGGCGATGGTCCGGACATAGACCAGCCGTTCGTCTTCCTGCTCCACGAGGCGGGCTTCCGAGGCGGGGTCCCCCGGATACAGCACCCCCTGGACGTTGCCGTTGTCCGCAATCTCGTTGCGGCCCACTGCGTCCACCGCTTCACCCGTGCCGATGTTTCCGGCGTAGATGAACCCTGCCGTGGCCAGCGCCGCCGTGACAGCGGCAACCACTATGGCTCGGCCCGCTTTCATGCCGCTACCTCCCCCGTGGCCAGGCTCGCAGCGTCCTGCCCGTCCCCGCCCAGCTGGTCGGCGTGACGGGTCAGCCAGCCCTGCTTGTTCATGGTGGCAAAAGCGTAGAGCTTGATGGGGAGGGCCACCAGGATCACGGTGACCGCCAGGACGGGAAGGATCAGGATGTCCTTGGGGTGCCGGCGCAGGTGCGAGATACCCCGGATCCCCCGGCCCAGCAGGAGCCAGCACGCCGCCGCGGCCACGCCGAAGGGTGTGGGATCGAGGCGGTTGAAGATGAGGTAGAACATGGTCAGGCCCATGGTGAGCGGAGTGAGGATGATCTGCAGGACGGTCACCTTCGTCACGAACGGCACCCGCCAGAGCCAGCCTTTGGCAATGGCGGTGAGGTAGCACCGGTACGAGTTCCGGCTCCAGCGGATGCGCTGCTTCATGAAAGCCCGGAAACTGGCGGGGAACATGGAAAGCGCCCGGGCTGAGGACTGGTGGACGGTCTTGTAGCCGGAGGCGAGCACCAGCCAGGTGAGCCGTCCGTCGTCGCCCGAGATACAGCGCCGGCCCATGAAGTATTCGTTCTCCAGGTGCTCTATCAGTCCCATCACCGCGCTGCGCCGGTAGACGGCGGTGCGGCCGGAGATGCAGGGCACGGCACCGGCACGGCCCATCGCCGGGACGTAGTCGAGGTACCGGACGTTGACCAGCCAGTCCGCTATCCGCCGCCAAACGCTGCTGTCCCGCTGGTAGACGGTCTGATGGGTCCCCACCGCTCCGACGTTGGGGTCCGCGAAGGGCATCTGGACGTTTTCCAGCAGGCCCGGCTGCCACCAGGTGTCCGAGTCGGTGAGCACCAGGATCTCGAACCGGGCCATCCGCATGCCAACTCCCAACGCGGATCTCTTGCCGACGTGGTGGAACAGGACCGGCCGGATGGTCCCGTCCCCGAGGGCAGTGATCCGGTGG
>NZ_QAIQ01000297.1 GCF_003061105.1 Arthrobacter sp. HMWF013 | reverse complement strand
GACGCACAGCCGGGACTTCGCCAAGGCCTTCGTTGGACTCCTCGGCAGGCCCCAGGCTGTTGGCGAGAGCTACACCATCACGTCTGATGAATGCCTGCCGTGGAACCAGATCTACCGCCTGTTCGCCCGGGCGGCAGGCGTTCCCGAGCCTGAACTTGTCCACGTGGCGTCGGAAACCATCGCGGCGCTCAATGCCGGGAACATCCCCGAACTGGGACCAGGCCTGCTGGGCGACCGCTCCCACTCGGTGGTGTTCGACAACACCAAGATCAAGTCACTGGTGCCGGGCTACGCTGCCAGCATCCCGTTCGCGGACGGCGCCCGGGAGATTGTCCAGTGGCACGACGCCCACCCCGGCCTGCAGGTGGTGGACCCGAAGTTCATGGACCTGAGCGACCGCCTGGTCGGGTGGGCGGGGCGTACTGGCTGACGGCACGCCGGGAGGTGTCGCGGGTTCGGCCCCTGGGCGGGCACAACGGGGACGAGGGGCACAAAAGACCGCGCCCCATCACTCTGCTGACCGGCGGCAACCTTGCCGTACCTGTTGAATATCGATAGACTTGCACCGTAAATCGATACTCTAGGAGACCCCGTGGGAAAGCTGACAACCCTTGCGCTGCGCGCAGTTCTTGCCCTGGCGCTCGCCGGCTCGCTCTTTGTCCAGGTGCGGATGGTCCCCCTTCTGTCCACGGACCTGGAAGAGGCCGGCACGGACACCGGCATACGCATTTTGGCCATCCTGATCGTCGTGCTGGGAATCGCCGCCGTCCAGGTCACGCTGGTGTGCGTCTGGCGCCTCCTGACGATGGCACGAAGGAACACGGTCTTCTCGCACAGCGCCTTCCGGTACGTGGACATCATCTTCTGGGCCGTGGCGTCCGCATCGGTCCTGGTCTTCGCCCTCGCGGTCATGCTCGCACCGGGCGATGCCGCTCCGGGCATAGTCCTGCTGATCTGTGGCGCATCGCTGCTGATTGCCGGAGTGGCGCTGATCGTCCTGGTACTCCGGACACTGCTGGCCCAGGCCGTTGAGCTTGATGCCGAAGCGAAGCACCTGCGCACCGAGCTCGACGAGGTGATCTGATGCCGATCGTTGTGGACATCGATGTGATGCTGGCCCGGCGGAAGATGGCGGTGGGCACACTGGCGGACCGGGTGGGGATCACCCCGGCAAACCTGGCCGTCCTCAAGAACGGCCGCGCGAAGGCCGTGCGCTTCACCACCCTGGAGGCCCTATGCGACGTCCTCGAGTGCCAGCCCGGGGACCTGCTGCGCTGGGAGCCCGAAGAGTCAGCAGTCACCAAACCGCAGGATTCCTCTACAACGTTCTAAATACCGTCATTCCGGGCATGCCGCAAGGGTTGATTTGTGACTGGATGCACCCTAAGTTACTGGGGAAGCGTTTTCCCAATCGAAAATTGAAAGGATTCACCGATGAATCCGAGCAGGAAATCCGTACGCCACCTCTCTGTTGCGGCCGTAGCCGGCCTGGCACTGACCGTTGGCTGCCTCGCTGCCCCGGCAGCCGCCGTCGGGCCCTCCGGGAAGCCAGGCACCGCAGGCGTCCAGCTGGACTTTCTCGATCGCGGGCTGGTGGCAGCCGGCACGTCCGAAGGTGTTTTCCTCAGCTGGCGCCTCCTGGGCCATGAGGCAACGGGCTCCACGGCAACCGGCCTCACCGGCACCGACTTCAACGTCTACCGGGACGGACAGAAACTCGCCACTGTCACGGACAGCACCAACTTCCTTGACGCCGCAGGAACCGGGGCGTCGGAATACGATGTGCGTGCCGTCGTCGGCGGCGTTGAGCTGGACCGGAGCGCCACAGCCACCTCATGGGGCGGCAACTTCAGGGACATTCCACTGAAGAAGCCGGCCGACGGCGTCACTCCAGCCGGCCAGGCGTACACCTACTCAGCCAACGATGCCTCGGTGGGCGATGTGGACGGCGACGGCCAGTACGAGTTCGTGGTCAAGTGGGATCCGAACAACTCCAAGGACGTCTCCCAGGTGGGCTACACGGGCAACACCTACGTGGACACCTATAAGGCAGATGGAACCCTGCTGCACCGGATCGATCTGGGCGTCAACATCCGCTCCGGTGCGCACTACACGCAGATGCTCGTGAACGACTTCGACGGCGACGGACGTTCCGAAATGATGTTCAAGACGGCGCCGGGGACCAAGACCATCTCGTACAACCCGGACGGTTCCGTGGCGGGCGAATCCTTCATTTCCATGCTCCAGTCCGACCTGGACGCCGGTTTCTCCAACGCCGATGACTACCGGATGAGCGCCGCCGACTACTACCAGCACATGGTGGCCACCTTCCAGGGCTGGAGCGACCACCCCGAGGTGAAGGCCGGCAACTGGCCTGCAACGCTGGAGGAAGCGTTCGGCATCGCCCCGAAGTACCAGTACCCGCTGTCCCGGACGGATGCCGAAGCCGTGGCGGACTACTTCATGGACGTCTACGCGCCGTCCCGAAGCGCCCGGAACAACCTGCGCACCTTTGAGGGCTTCATCGTCTCCGGCCCGGAATACCTCACGGTGTTCGAGGGTGCCACGGGCAAGGAACTGAAGACCGTCGCGTATGAGCCCGGCAGGCACGACGACGGACTCATGTGGGGCGATTACGCCATGGCCCGGATCGAACCGGGCAACCGCGTGGACCGCTTCCTTGCCGGCGTCGCGTACCTGGACGGCCAGAAGCCGGCCGCGGTGTTCGCCCGCGGCTACTACACCCGGACAACACTGGCTGCCTACACCTGGGACGGCGCCAACCTCTCCCCCGTCTGGAACGTGGACTCCGGCTGGACGCCCATGACCAACCCGTTCAACGACGGCCCCCACGGCCGGAACGGCACCGATCCCGAATTCGGAACGCTCACAACGCAGGGCTTCCACTCCCTGAGCGCCTCCGACGTGGACGGCGACGGCAAGCAGGAGATCGTGTACGGCGGCGCCACCATCGACGACGACGGATCCCTCCTCTACAGCTCGTTCGACACCATGCCGGCCGCCAGCGCCACTCCCGGCGAGGAGGCCAGGCTGGGCCACGGCGACGCCATGCACGTCACCGACATCGATCCCGCCCGGCCCGGCAAGGAAATCTTCACCGTCCACGAGGGCGGCACCTACGCCCCCTTCGGCTATGCCATGCGCGACGCCGCCACCGGCGAGGTCCTGTTCGGTGCCTACTCCGGCAAGGACACCGGCCGCGGCATGATCGGCGACGTTGATCCGTCTGTTCCCGGAATCGAGAACTGGGCGATCGGCATGCAGTCGGCCGACGGCGACAAGCTCTCCACCACCGCTGCGGGCACCAACATGAGCATCAAGTGGGCTGCGGATATGACCACTCAGATCATCAATGGTTCCCAGGAACAGACGCCAACCATCGATGACTTCAAGCGCGGCAGGCTGTTGACAGCCGAGGGAACCCGCACCAACAACGGCACCAAGGGCACCCCCAGCCTGGTGGCCGACGTCGTGGGTGACTGGCGCGAAGAAATGCTCGTCCGCACAGCCGACAGCTCGGCCCTCCGCATGTACATGAGCACCGAAGTGACCAACCACAAGCTCTACACGCTGATGCACGATCCCCAGTACCGCGCCGAGGTGGCGCGGCAGAACACCACCTACAACCAGCCTTCGTACACCGATTTCTACCTTGCCTCGGATATGGACTTCACTGATGTGCCGCTGCGCGCAGCGTGGCTCCCCGGCAGCGTGAAAGCACTCCAGCAGACCCTGGAGGACCACATTGAGGCCGGCGGGGTATCGGGTCCGGTTGCCAAGCAGTTGGAAGCGAGCGTCCAGCAGGCCGCCAAGGCAGTTTCCGCCGGCGATGCCGCCAAGGCTGCGCAGGCCATCGCACGCTTCGTGGAGTTCCTGGACCAGCAGAAGAACCCGGACCAGGTGTCCAGCCTTGCCAAGACCGTCCTCGATTACCAGGCGGGCAATATTCTCCGCGCATTCGAGGGCTAGGAAGGCAGAAAGCAGGAGAGACTGTTGAGATGACACTTGCACCGCTGATCAAGCTCAATGACGGTTACAGCATCCCGCAGCTGGGGCTTGGCACTTGGCCGCTGGACGACGAAAAGGTGAGTGCCGCCGTCGTACGCGCCGTGGAAGCCGGATATCGGCACATCGATACCGCCGTGAAATACGGCAACGAAAAGGGGGTGGGTGACGGGATCAAGGCCAGCGGTGTGGACCGGGAGGACCTCTTCGTCACCACCAAGCTGGACGGCGAGTTCCAGGGCAACGACCGCGCAGCTGAGGGGCTGGACGGTTCGCTGCAGCGGCTGGGACTGGACTATGTGGACCTGCTGCTGATCCACTGGCCGCTCCCTGCACGTGACGAATTCATCTCCACGTGGAAAACGTTCGAGCGGTTGCAGGCGGCGGGGAAAGTCCGGTCCATCGGGGTGTCCAACTTCAAACCAGCGCACCTTGAGCGCCTGCTGGCGGAGACGGACGTGGTCCCGGCGGTCAATCAGATCCAGCTCAGCCCTGCCATTACGAGGACCGCGGAGCGGGACTTCCACTCCCGGCTCGGTATAGTCACGGAGTCCTACAGTCCGCTGGGAGGCTCAGGAGGAGACCTTTTGAGCGCCCCCATCCTGTACCAGCTGGGTGAAAAGTACGAGAAAACACCTGCCCAAGTGGTCTTGCGGTGGCATATTCAGCAGGGTCTTGTAACGATTCCGAAGTCCGGAAATCCGGAGCGGATGAGGGAGAATCTGGACGTCTTCGACTTCGCCCTGGATCCGCTGGATCTAGCGGAAATTGCCATCCTGGACGAGGGCCCCGGGGCCGGCAATGACTCCGACGCCACCGGCCACTGAAACGTACATGACGAGGCCTTTTTATAACGGGTGGGGTTGGCAAACCGATAGTAAGCATGATTACTATTGAGGCAGAAGGATTAAGCGTCCCCGGGATCCGGGAACCTCCTTTACTTAGGAAGAGGAACGTAAAAATGGGATTTCTTGCATTTCTGATTCTCGGCCTTATCGCTGGTGCGATCGCTAAGGCGATCCTTCCGGGCAAGCAGGGTGGCGGCTGGATCATCACCCTCGTGCTCGGCGTCGTTGGAGCACTGCTCGGCGGCTGGATCGGTGGAATGATTTTCGGCACCGGCCTGCAGGAGTTCTTCTCCCTGCAGACCTGGCTGCTCGCCATCGGCGGCGCCCTCATCGTGCTTCTCGTTTACGGCATGATCACCAAGCGCGGCGTCCGCAGCTAATTGCGACGCGCGCCAGGAAACCGGCCTGGGGACAAAATCCCCGGGCCGGTTTTCTATTCTCCGGGCCAGGTAGGCCAGGACTGAAAACCTTCTCATGGAGCAGGAGTTCATCATGAAAAACAAACTTCTTTTGGGTATCGGAGTGGCGGCAGGCTACGTTCTGGGTTCGCGCTCCGGCCGTGCGGCGTACGACAAGCTCAAGTCCAGGGCGGCAGGCTTCTGGGACAGCAAGCCTGTTCAGGACAAAGTCACTGCAGCCACGGTGGCCATCAAGGAAAAGGCTCCCGATTTGGCTGACCAGCTGGGTGAGGCCGCCCGCCGCGCGGGCACCGTCATTGGTTCCGCCGTCCACCACGACAGTGCGTCAGGCGACGGTAAGGGCAAGACGTCCGACGTCGGCACGTCGGTCAGTGCCGGTGCCTCGGGCACTGCCTCGTCAGCTCACGCTGCCGGCTCAGCCGAAGCCCGCGCAGCCGAAGCCGGGGATCACATCCCGGCCCACAGCACGCACCCGGAAACAGTCAATCTGGGGACTTCGGATGTTGAATCCGATCCTGCCCTCAATGACGCCCAGGGCCAGGACTGGTCCGATGAAGGTGGCGCCACCCCCGCCGGGGCAGCCACGAACGTGGACCCGCGAAGGGACTGATTCCGGGTTCCTGCCCGGAACGTTACGCAGGGCCGCCGCTTGACACTGAGGTCGGGGCGGAACTGTGCTAAAACTGTTTGACCTTGCTGGCCGTCGCGATCCTTGGGGGACGCGGCGGCCGGCAGCGTTTTAAGGGCACGCGCCCCGGCATTGAGCGTTGCTGGACCATGCGGCGGGAGGAAGCCCACGCCTCTGCGGCTTAAATGTCGTACCCCCTGGCAGAGTGTTCCCATGGAAGCTTTCAGTGGTCAGCTTGCGGAGTCCGG
>NZ_QAIQ01000296.1:3621-4884 GCF_003061105.1 Arthrobacter sp. HMWF013 | reverse complement strand
GAAAAGGTCCTGCCATGACGATAACGATTTCCCGAACAGCGGCCCCCGGACACGGGGTTGTCCGCTATGCCACCATCGGCGGACTGCAGCTGGAAGCCGGCGGTTACCTCCCGGATGTCACCCTGGCCTATGAAACCTGGGGCACCTTGAATGCCGATGGTTCAAACGCTGTCCTCATCGAGCACGCCCTGACCGGAAGCACACATGTGACCCGCGGGGACAGCGACGAGGAAGGCTGGTGGGAACAGCTCGCCGGACCCGGCGCACCGGTGGACACTGACCGGTTCTTTGTGGTCTCCATCAACATCCTGGGCGGCTGCTATGGCTCAACCGGGCCGTCCTCGGAAGCCCCTGACGGGAAACCATGGGGGTCCCGGTTCCCGCTGGTGACCCTCCGCGACACCACTGCGGCTGAGGCCCGGCTGGCAGATGCGCTGGGCATCGGCAGCTGGTTTGCCGTGCTGGGCGGCTCCATGGGCGGCGCGCGTGCCCTCGAATGGGCGGTCACCTACCCCGCGCGCGTGCAACGCTGTGGCGTTATTTCCGTCGGCGCAGCAAGCACCGCCGAACAGATCGCGTTTGCCCAGGCGCAGACCCTGGCAATCCGCCAGGACGTCAACTTCAACGACGGCGACTATTACGGTGGCCCGCTCCCCGAGGACGGACTGGCCCTGGCACGGCGCATCGCGCACATCACCTACCGTTCGGCCGCTGAATTCCATGGCCGGTTCGGACGGGCAGCCCAGCTTGCCGAATCGCCGCTGCAGGCTGAAGCGCTGGGGACGCGCGGCCGCTACCAGGTGGAAAGCTACCTCGACCACCAGGGCACGAAACTCGTGCGGCGGTTCGACGCCAACAGCTACATCGCCATCACGGACGCTTTGATGAGCCACGACATCAGCCGCGGACGCGGTTCCCTTGAGGAAGCGCTTGGCCGTGCCACCGCCAGGTTCTTCGTGGCCGCAGTGGACAGCGACCGGCTCTACTTCCCATCCCAGTCCCGTGAGTTGGCGGATGCCCTTCCCGGCGACGTGGACGTGCACGTGATCCAGGCTCCTATCGGCCATGACGGCTTCCTCACGGAAATCGGCCAGCTCAGCGGCCCGCTCCGCCGGCACCTCGCCGACTGACGGAGCCGCCTGCACCTCGCCGACTGACGGAGCCGGCTGCACCTCGCCGACTGACGGAGCCGGCTGACGGAGCGGCCAGGCCCAGGAGGCCTGTGCATTTTTGCAGATAGGGCCTGCATTTTTCGGGGTTGAT
>NZ_QAIQ01000296.1:0-3588 GCF_003061105.1 Arthrobacter sp. HMWF013 | reverse complement strand
CCCCGCCGCAAGGCGCGTAGACGAACCCGACGTTAAGGCTTCCGGCCTGAGGAAAGTCGTTACAGCCTCCATGGCCGGCACCGTGGTGGAGTGGTATGAATTCTTCCTCTATGCCTCCGCGGCCACCCTGGTGTTCGGCAAGATGTTCTTCCCCAACTCGGGGACAGAGCTGGACGGGATCATCGCAGCCTTCGTCACCTACGCCGTCGGCTTCGTTGCCCGCCCCATCGGCGGAATCGTCTTCGGGCACTTCGGTGACAAATTCGGCCGGAAGCAACTGCTGCAGCTGAGCATCATCCTGGTGGGTGTCGCCACGTTCCTGATGGGCTGCCTGCCCACGTTCGCCCAGATCGGCTACTGGGCACCGGCACTGCTGGTGTTCCTGCGCTTTGTCCAGGGCTTCGCAGTCGGCGGTGAATGGGGCGGGGCTGTTCTGCTGGTTGCCGAACACAGCCCTGACCGGTCACGTGGCTTCTGGTCCAGCTGGCCTCAGTCCGCAGTCCCGGTAGGGAACCTGCTGGCCACCGGTGTGCTGTTCACCCTCTCTTCCACCCTTTCCCAGGAAGCCTTCCTCGGCTGGGGCTGGCGCGTGGCGTTCTGGCTCTCCGCCGTGATCGTCATCATCGGCTACTACATCCGCACCAAAGTCCAGGACGCCCCCATTTTCCTGGAGGCCCGCAAGGAAGTCACCGAGGAGAAGAAGGGCTACGGTGTAGCCGAAGTCTTCCGCCGCTACCCGCGTGGCGTCTTCACCGCCATGGGCCTGCGCTTCGCCGAAAACATCCTCTACTACCTGGTGGTCACCTTCTCCATCACCTACCTGAGGATCGTCGTCGAGACCGACACCTCACGGATCCTGCTCCTGCTGCTGATCGCGCACTTCATCCACTTCCTGGCCATCCCGCTCGTCGGAAAGATGTCCGATGCCTTCGGCCGGAAGCCGGTTTACATGGCCGGTGCGATCATGGGCGGAACCTGGGGTTTCTTCGCCTTCCCCATGATGGACACAGCGAACGACCTCATCATCCTCGCGGCCATCATCGTCGGACTGCTCTTCCACGCACTGATGTACGCCGGCCAGCCGTCGATCATGGCGGAAATGTTCCCCACCCGGATGCGTTACTCCGGCGTTTCCCTGGGCTACCAGGTGACCTCGATCGTGGCCGGTTCACTGGCTCCGATCATCGCCACCGCGCTGCTGAGCAACTTCGGCTCCTCCACGCCGGTGGCGTTCTACCTGCTGGCTGCATGTGTTGTCACGGCGGTCTCCGTGCTCTTCCTCAAGGAAACCCGGGGCATCTCACTGCACGACGTCGATGCAGCTGACGCCCAGGGCACGGCGGACCTCCTGGCTAACAAGAAGTAGGGGCCGGGCATGCGAGCAGCCGTCCTGTATTCCACGGTTCCTGCGGGCACCAGCTACACGGAAGCCAGGCCCCTGGTGGTGGAGGAACTCGACCGGCCCGCACCCCGGGCCGGCGAGCTGGGGGTGGCCATCACCTACTCCAGTCTCTGCCATTCGGACCTGTCCGTGGTGGATGGTTCCCGGGTGAGGCCGCTGCCGTTGGCGCTGGGCCACGAGGCAGTGGGCCGGGTCGAAACCGTGGGTGAGGGGGTCGGGGACGTCAGGGAAGGCGACCACGTGGTGCTGGTCTTCGTCCCCAGCTGCGGCCAGTGCCGCGCCTGTGCCGCCGGCCGGCCCGCGCTGTGCCACCGGGCCGCAGAGGTCAACGGCACTGGTGACCTGCTCCACGGGGAAGCGTTGCTGCGGACGAGGGCGGGGGAGCGCATCAACCATCACCTCGGCGTCTCCGCCTTCGCGGACTACGCGGTGGTGGCGCGGGAGTCAGTGGTGGTGATCGACGACGACGTCCCGGACACCGTTGCGGCGATGTTCGGCTGCGCTGTTCTCACCGGAATGGGCGCTGTGCTCAATACTGCAGCATTGAAGGCGGGGCAGTCCGTGGCCGTGTTCGGGCTGGGTGCCGTGGGTCTTTCCTCGGTGATGGCGGCCGCCCTTGCCGGCGCTTCGTCAGTGATTGCCATTGATCCCAATACTGACAAGCACCAACTGGCGCTGGACTGCGGGGCCACAGCCGTGGGAACGCCCGACGACGCGGCGCGGCTGATCGCCGAGGCGACGGGGGACGGCGTGGACGTTGCCATCGAAGCCGTCGGGTCGGCCCGGGTGATTGCTTCGTGCCTGGAACACGTGACACGCGGCGGTGCCGTTGTTTCGGTCGGGCTGCCGCACCCATCGGCCGAACTGACCGTGCCGGCACTGCAGTTCGCGGGGGCGGGCAAACGCCTGCTTGGTTCGTACATGGGGGACGCCGTGCCTGAACGGGATATTCCCCTCTACCTCCGCCACTGGCGCGAGGGGCGGCTGCCGGTGGAGCTGCTGCACACGGACACCAGGCCGCTGGACGAGATCAATGAGGGCCTTGACGCCCTCAGCGCCGGAAAAGTCGTCCGGCGGCTGTTCCAGGCCTGAGGGTGTGCATCCGGTCCGTTCGGCCGGTGTGATGAATGACCTGGCGTACTGCCGGGCACAAAGCAAAGGAGCTTATTGATGGCTGTAGTTGGTTGGATTGGCCTGGGCAACATGGGCGGTTTTATGTCCGCAAACCTGGCGAAGGCGGGCCACGATGTCCGCGGCTTCGACCTCAACGAAGGCGCGGTCGCAGCCGCTGAAGCCAAAGGTGTGAAGCCGGCCAAGAGCATCGAGGAGGCCGTGCAGGGTGCGGATGTCGTCTTCACCATGCTGCCGAAGGGCGAGCACGCCAAGGCCGTCTACCTGGGCGAAGACGGCGTCCTGGCACATGCTGGTACGAGCACCCTCCTGGTGGACTCATCCACCATTGACATCGCTTCCGCACAGGAACTGCACGACGCCGCTGCTGCCGCCGGCTTCCGCTTTGTGGATGCCCCGGTTTCGGGTGGAGTGAGCGGGGCCGAGGCCGGAACCTTGACCTTCATGGTGGGTGGTGAGGACAGTGCGGTCAGGGACGCCACCACCTATATCGGGCCCATGTCCGCGAACATCATCCCCACCGGCGGCGCCACCACCGGCCAGGCCGCCAAAATCTGCAACAACCTCATGCTCTTCATCAACCTGGCCTCCACCGCCGAGGGCGCCGTGCTGGCTGACCGGCTGGGCCTGGACAAGCAGGTGTTCTGGGACATCGCTTCCGTCTCCTCGGGAGACAGTTGGGCCTTGCGCACCTGGTACCCGGTGCCGGGGGTGGTTCCCACGGCAGCGTCGAACAACGGCTTCGCCCCCACGTTCACCGCAGAGCTGGCGAACAAGGACATCGGCCTGGCCATCAGTGCCGCCGAGGACACCGGTACACCGCTCGAAATCGGCCGCCACGTCCAGCAGCTCTTCCAGAAGCTCATCGATGCCGGTGAGTCCGGCAAGGACTGCTCCATGATCATCAAGGTCGTCGACGGCTCGCTGGATCCCTCCACACGGGATTAAGCAGGTTTAGCCGTCCATGATTTCGGAGCGGCGCTTCATGTACTCTTCCACCGGCATCTCGCCGTTGCTGTACTGCTGGTCAAGTTCGGCAAGCTTCCGTGCACGGA
>NZ_QAIQ01000295.1 GCF_003061105.1 Arthrobacter sp. HMWF013 | reverse complement strand
GCCGTCCACCCGGATGCCGGGGAAACCGTAGCCCTTGGCGCGGTTGGACAGCGGAATGCGGGTCTGCACCGAGCTGGGCACTGAGATGGCCCAGTGGTTGTTCTGGCAGAAGAACACCACAGGTGCTTTGTAAGAGGAGGCAAACACCATGGATTCGTGGACGTCGCCCTCGGAACTGGCACCGTCACCGAAATAGACCATCACGGCAGCTTTCGGTTCCGCCGGCTGGCCCGGCACGGCCTCGGCAGCAGCCGCAGCAAGCTTCTGGTCCCGCTGGATTCCCATCGCGTAGCCCACCGCATGCGGGGTCTGTGCCGCAAGGACCAGGGTGTAGAGGTGGAAGTTGGTGTCCTTCGGGTTCCAGCCGCCGTTGGAGACGCCCCGGAACTGCCTGAGGAGTTCGGCAAGGTCCACATTGCGCGTCAGGGCAACGCCGTGCTCGCGGTACGTGGGGAAGATGTAGTCCTGCGGCTGGCTGGCCCGTCCAGAACCGATCTGCGCGGCTTCCTGGCCGGTCAGCGGTACCCAGAGCGAGAGCTGGCCCTGGCGCTGGAGGGCCGTTGATTCGACATCGAACCGGCGGATCTTGGCCATGTCAGCGTAGAAGCCGCGCAGCTTTTCTGCATCCAGCCGGTCCGCATAGGCGGAGAACAGCGGATCGGAGCCCAAGGTCCCGTCAGGTGCCAGGAGCTGGATCATGGGCTCTGCCGGGTCACCTTGCCGGGCTTCCGCCTCTGCCTCGAGTTGGTCGTCCAACTCTGTGCCGTCGAACTCGGTGGAGGGCAGATGTGTGGCGCCCATACCGTCTCCTTGCTTGCCGCATATGGATGCGTTGCAATGTCGCTGGGATATATGCCTCACAAGGAATGCATTCCCTTGATGGCATATATATTGGCTTTCTGGTCCTTACTTTATCTTCAGTAGGTGCCGCCGCTGTTACATGTTAAGCGCTAGGAACGCCGTGGCGGCTTTGTATAGTTCGCACAGAGCTCGAGGAAACGGGTGTTCGCCTCCACTTCCCCGATGCTGACCCGCACGCCTTCGTTGCCGAATGCCCTGACCGACAACGCGTGGGTTCCCGCGAGTTCGGCAAATTCACTGCTGTTTTCGCCAAGGCCCAGCCACACGAAGTTGCCTTGGGCCTCGGGGACAAACCAGCCGAGTTCGCGCAGCCCGGCAGTGACGCGCACCCGTTCATCCACGAGGCTTTGTACCCTTTCTACAACCTGGTGGTAGTTCTGCAGCGAAACGATGGCGGCCCGTTCAGCGATCTGTGACACTGCGAAGGGTGTTGCAGCGACCCGGAGATACTGTGTCAGTTCAGGGCTGGACACGCTGTAACCCACGCGGAGACCTGCCAGGCCGTGGGCCTTGGAGAACGTGCGGAGCACTATGACGTTCGGGTATTTGCGGTACAGCCTGATGCCGTCGACAGCATCGTCGTCCCGGACAAACTCCTGGTAGGCCTCGTCGATGACCACCACAACATCGGATGGGACCGCCTGGATGAACTGCTCAGTTTCGGCGGCTGTCAGGATGGGGCCGGTGGGGTTGTTCGGAGTGCACAGCAGGATGACGCGGGTGCGGACCGTGACGGCTGCCGCCATGGCATCCAGGTCGTGGCGCCCGTCCGGGGTCAGTGGGATCTGGACGCCTTCGGCGCCCACCAGTCCCACGCTGATGGGGTAGGCCTCGAAGGAGCGCCATGCATAGATGACTTCGTCGGCCTTGCCGTCATCATTCTGACCGGCAAAGGTAGTCAGCAGCTGGTTGAGGGCGCCCAGGCTTCCGGCGCCAGTGACGATGTCTTCGGCGGGGATGTCGAGGAATTCGGCGAGCGCCGCGCGCAGTTTGCTGCTGAGCGGATCCGGGTAACGGTTGAAGTCCGTCTGCCCTGCAATGGCTTCAAGTACTGCCGGAATGGGGGGCAACGGGTTCTCATTGGAGGACAGCTTGTAGCTGGTCAATCCCTCGACGGCGATGGGAGGCTTACCTGCGGCGTAGCGGGGAAGCCGGGCCACCACCGGGCGGGGGCGGATTCCCCCGGACAGGGTCTCTGAAGAAGTCATGCAGACCAGCCTACTTCTGATGTCCGGCGTGCAGCCGGAGTCCGCCCAGGAGGCGCACAGGGCAATGTGACAGCATGGACGCATGCGATCTTTCATTGTTCGGGTCCTCATCAACGGGCTGGCCCTCTGGATTGCCAGCTGGATACTTCCGGGCCTGGATATTTCCACGTCGGCGACCACCGACGCCGTGGCCAAGACGGGTGTAACACAGGGCACGGATACCATCGGCATCATTCTGGCCTACCTCTTCATCGGACTGATCTTCGGTGTGGTGAATGCCTTCGTCCGTCCCCTGGTCAGCTTCCTGAGCTTGCCCATCACCATCCTTACCCTGGGCCTGTTCACGATCGTCATCAATGCCGCCATGCTGTACCTGACCTCATGGATCAGCAGCTACACGCCGGTGCACTTCACCATCGACTCCTTCTTCTGGACAGCGGTACTCGCCGCCATCATCATCACGCTTATCTCGCTCGTGGCCGGCCGGGTTCCCGGCGGCCGGCGGCGCTGACAGCGGGCACGGCGTCAGCTGCCCGCCGGAGCTGACTACCGGGCGGCGCTGACTTCCGGCGGCTTGGGTGGGGACTGCGGCCGGGGCGTCGGCTGAGGCGCAGTGACGGTCTGTGGCTCGGGCGCCTTCGTGCGGGAAAGTGCGAAACGGGTGGCCGTCGCCGTACTGCCCGCGCCGAGCACGCCGCCAAGGACGGCGGTCGATGCCACAAGCGAGGGGTCCGCGCTGGCCGAAACAAGCCGGGCGCCTTCTTCATAGTTGGTGAGCCGGTGGCCAGGCCCAAGGCCGGGGTCCTCCCCCTCCGGCGTGTGGACAGGACCATTCAAAGTCACGGTGACCCGGTTCCTTGAGTCGGGGCCGGGCGTCCCGTCACTTCCCGGAACCCAGTCCTGCCGGTGCTCCAGATGCAGGGTGCTGATCCCGGCGGCAGGAACGATCCCACCCACCGGGGAGCCGGCTGTGAGGACATACTTCATGTCGTACTCGTTGAGAAACAGCTCGTCGGTGGCAAGGTTCATGGCATGGATTCCGCCCTGGCTGTAGCCCACGGCAACGACGGGCGCCCCGGTGTCGGCCCCTGCAGCCCGCAGGGCCTGCAGGACGGCAGCATTGATTTCCTTGGAGCGATGACCAAGTCCTTCAGCAATCCCTGCTTCGTCAAAGGGGTTGCCGCCACCCATTTCGCCCCCGGCCTGGGTACCGGGGATCACCACCACGTACGCCTTCTTCCCATCATTTTCCACCTCGACGACCTCGATATAGCCGTCGCCGCGTTCATTGACGATCCGCGCCCGCTCCAGGAGCGCTGCGGG
>NZ_QAIQ01000294.1 GCF_003061105.1 Arthrobacter sp. HMWF013 | reverse complement strand
AACGGCCGTCCGGACGGCCGTTGAGTTGGCAGGGCCAAAACTTGGGGGCGTCCGCCTCGACTCCGGCGACCTCGTGGCCCAGGCACAGTGGGTCCGGCGGCTCCTGGATGAACTCGGCAATGAGAACACCCGGATCATGGTCACCTCGGACCTTGACGAATTCGCCATCGCGGGGCTCCAGTCCGCTCCTGTTGACTCCTACGGGGTGGGCACGTCACTGGTGACCGGCTCGGGCGCGCCCACGGCCAGCATGGTCTACAAGCTGGTGAGCCGCACCGACGACGCCGGCAATTTCGTGTCAGTGGCCAAGGCCGCGAAGAACAAGACCAGCATGGGCGGACGCAAGTATGCGCTGCGCAAACTCAACGAGCGCGGTACCGCCACCCAGGAAATCGTCGGGATCGGGCACCGCCCCGACGACGACGGCAACGACAGGCCCCTGCTGCAGCAGTTCATGAAGAACGGCGAGCTGCTGCCCGGCTGGACCGGGCATGAAGGCGTAGTGCGGGCCCGGCAGCGGCATGCTGACACCATGGCCGAACTGCCCGCCGTGGTCAACCGCCTGCAGCGCGGCGAGCCGGCCATTCCCACCATCTACGAGGAGAACTGATGTCCCGCGCCCTGATCATCGTCGACGTCCAGAACGACTTCTGCGAGGGCGGTTCGCTGGCCGTGGCCGGCGGCGCCCATGTGGCTTCAGCCATCAGTGAGTATGTTGACGCCCACCACACCGAATTCGACCATATTGTTGCCACCCAGGACTGGCACATCGATCCCGGTGCGCACTTCTCCGATACCCCGGACTTCAAGGACAGCTGGCCCCGCCACTGCGTAGCGGGAACGCGCGGCGCCGAACTGCACCCGGACCTGGACACGGAGTACATCCAGGCGTACTTCCAAAAAGGCCAGTTCGCCGCAGCGTACTCCGGCTTCGAGGGCCTGCTGGCGCCTGAGGATGCCGTCCCCACCGGCGAACGCCTGGCCGGTTCCCTTCCCGCCAATGCAGAGGCAGAGGACTATTCTCCGGCGGAGGACGCCATCGGGCTGGACGACTGGCTGCAGAGCCACGACGTCGAGGACGTGGTGGTGGTGGGGATCGCCACCGACTACTGCGTGATGGCCACTGCGCTGGACGCAGTCCAGGCCGGGTACTCCGTGACCGTCATCCGATCCCTGACGGCCGGCATTGCCGAGGACCTCGACGACGCCGTTGCCGAAATGGAACTCGGCGGCGTCGAAATCGGCTGAACACGTCCGGCCGGTTCACCCCCGGGGCCGCTTCACTTCCGGCCGATGAACCAGTCCTGGAGTTTCCGCAGCCTCGACTGAAGCTGTTCCTCGTTGGCCTGTGCCACCGGGGGGCCGCCGCAGACGGTCCGGAGCTTGGTGTGAACCACCCCGTGCGGGGTCCCGGTCCGGGCCGACCAGGCTGCCACGTTCTTGGCAAGCTCGTTCCGTAGGTCCATCAGCATCCGGTGGTCAGGAATTGCCGGTGCCGCGGCGGCCGGTTCAGCCGCCGGCGAGCGCCGGTTCTTCCGGTTGAGCTGCTCGTGCTGGCGCTGCCGGAGAAGGGTGCCTACCTGCTCGGCATCCAGGAGGCCGGGAATGCCCAGGAAATCCAGTTCATCCTCGGAGCCCACCTCTCCCCCGGTGCCGAACTCGCCGCCGTCGAACAGGACCCGGTCAAAGGACGCCTGCGAATCGAGGGCTTCAAACTTGCCTTTGGTCAGGCTGTCCGAGGCTTTGTCCTCCCGGTTGGCCTCCGCCATCAGGGAATCCTCAGGCGAGAACAGGCCGTCAGCGTCCTCCTTTTCGGGGCGGTCCAGGGCGTGGTCCCGTTCCATTTCCATGGAGTTGGCCAGTCCCATCAGCGCCGGCACCGATGGAAGGAACACCGAGGCGGTCTCACCCCGCTTGCGGGCACGCACAAAGCGGCCCACTGCCTGGGCGAAGAACAGCGGTGTGGACGTGGACGTGGCATAGACACCCACGGAAAGGCGGGGAACGTCCACGCCTTCGGAAACCATGCGGACTGCCACCATCCAGCGTTTCTCGCTGGTGGTGAACTCTTCAATCTTGCTTGACGCCTTGGCGTCGTCCGAAAGGATCACCGTTGGCGATTCACCGGTGATCTTCTTCAACTGGCCCGCATAGGCCCTGGCATCCTCGTGGTCCGTGGCGATGACCAGGCCGCCGGCATCAGGGACGGTGCGGCGCACTTCACTCAGGCGCTTGTCGGCTCCGGCCAGGACGGCTGGGATCCATTCGCCCGCGGGGTTCAGGGCAGTCCGCCAGGCATGGGCGGTGATGTCCTTGGTGACAGCCGCTTCCCCGAGGGACGCAGCCATCTCTTCTCCGGCGCTGGTACGCCACCGCATCTGCCCGGAGTAGGCCATGAACATAACCGGCCGCACCACGTGGTCGCGCAGGGCATTGCCGTAGCCATAGGTGTAGTCCGCTTTGGAGCGCCTGATGCCGTCGCGGTCCTCGGCGTAGTCCACGAACGGGATGGGTGAGGTGTCCGAGCGGAACGGCGTACCCGTCAGGGACAGCCGCCGGGCTGCGGGGTCGAAGGCCTCCTTGAGGCCGTCACCCCAGGACAACGCCTCGCCGCCGTGGTGGATCTCGTCAAGGATCACCAGGGTGCGGGCGGCCTCCGTTTTGGCGCGGTGCAGCATCGGCTTGCTGGCGACCTGCGCGTACGTGACTGCCACACCGACGAAGCCGCGGCCGTGCTGGCCGTCGGCGTTCTTGAAGTTCGGATCAATGGCGATGCCCACCTTGGCGGCGGCATCGGCCCACTGCCGCTTCAGGTGGTCCGTGGGCGCCACGATGGTCACCCGGTTCACGGCCCCGGATTCGATGAGCATGGAAGCCACGCGCAGGGCGAAGGTGGTTTTACCGGCGCCGGGAGTTGCTACGGCGAGGAAGTCCCGGGGACCGGTCCTGAAGTAGAGATCGAGTGCTTCCTGCTGCCAGGCACGGAGTTTTTGGGCGGTTCCCCAGGCTGCACGTTCCGGATAAGCCGGGGGCAGGGTGGGGCCGCCAAAGAGCGTCTCCGTCACTACTTGTTGTTGCCTGAGTCCCCTCCGGGACCCTTGCCGCCGTCGTTGCCCGGGCGGAGGCCTTCATAGACCTCTTTGCACATGGGGCACACGGGGAACTTCTGTGGATCCCGGCCGGGGGTCCACACCTTGCCGCACAGGGCAATGACGGGCTCACCCGTCAGCGCGGACTCCATGATCTTTTCCTTGCGCACGTAGTGCGAGAAGCGTTCCCGGTCACCGGGCTCCACTTCCTGGCGCAGCTCTTCGCGCTCGATGGTGGCCGTGGACGTTCCAGCCCCGGAAAGCTCGCGCATCGGGTCGTTTTCGAGAGGGTCCGTCATGCTAGTCATGGCATCCATCTTAGCCTCCCCCGGATGTGGACGTTCGACGGCGGCCGGACCGTTTCGCCCTCACAGTCCCTGCCAGGCAGGTTTGTGCTCATAGGTGTGCCGGTAGAAGTCGGCCAGCTTCAGCGAGGACGCCGCGGCCTCGTCCACGAGGATGGTGGCATGCGGGTGGAACTGCAGGATCGATGCCGGGCAGAACGCCGAAACCGGCCCCTCCACAAAGTCGCGGACCGCCGGGGCCTCTGCTCGATCAGGGTCTTGATGCGGGTCCGGGACGCGAGGGAGGAGCCCGGTTCGTTGAAGCCGATGTGGCCATCGGTTCCCACGCCGAGAAGCTGGAGGTCCACCCCGCCCACTGCCTGCATGGCGTCCTCGTACGAACGGCAGGCTGCGGGAAGGTCTTGCGCGGCGCCGTCGGGTGTGTGGACATTGGTTTCATCAATGTTTACCCGGCTGGTGAACTCCCGCCGGATCACTTCCCTATAGGATTCCGGATGCGCATGCTCCAGCCCCACGTACTCGTCCAGCGCAAAGGCATGTGCCCTGCTGAAATCGAGGCCGCCGCTGCTGTGCCTCGCGGCCAGTTCGTCGTAGACGGGCAGGGGCGAGGACCCGGTGGCCAGGCCCAGCACGGCCTCCGGCTTCTTCCGCAGCAGTTCCTCAATGGCTGAGGCCGCCAGCTTTCCGATCTGCCCGCTGCCGGGGAGGATGACGACTTCCATGGACCAGACCTTTCGTTGACCGGATTCAGCGGTTCACGGTGAGCTGGGCCAGCAGTTCAGGGCCGCGGGCATCGAGCCACTTTCCACCCAGCCGGATGCCTGCTCCAAACAAAGCCAGTCCCAGCATCAGGCCCACGGCCAGGGTGGCCCACCCGAAGACGGGGTTGCCGGTGACCATCTGGGCGATGAAGAGTCCCACCTCGGGCAGGACCAGCAGACTGAGGATACCCATGCCGGCGAACTGCACAGCCAAGGTCTGGCCTACGTTTCCCGGGGGCTTCTTGAACGGGCTGTCGCCGGGCAGCGGAACTGCAACGGTGTAGCGCGCCGACACGACGGAGGACAGACCCAGACCGGTGAACAGGACACCCAGGCTGAGGCCAAGCTGGCCCGGCAACGCCACCCAGGCGCCGGTGAAAAACGCCTGGCCAACGGCGAAGATGAGGACCACCGGAAGGCCGAAGGCCAGGCAGGCAAGAGCACGCCCGAGCCGGTCATCAAAGCCCCGCACGCCGGTGGCCACATGCAGCGCGAAAGCTGTGTTGTCGTAGGAGACGTCTGCCGAGATGGACCAGGCCAGCAGGAACGCGGAGAGCGGAGCTGCCATTGCCAGCGTCCCGTAGTCGCCGGACTGGCTGCCCTGGAAGACCAGCAGCAGGGGCAGCAGCGGAACCACCACCAGGGAACCTGAATAGCGGGGATCGCGTATCCAGTAGGTCAGGGACCTCGCAGTCACGGCACCGGCCGGGGTGGCCGGCAGCACGCCAAAAAGACCCAGCTTTCCGCCCTTCCTGCTCCCGCTGCCGGCGTACGGCGGATTGACCAGGGCGCGCTCCAGGAGCAGCTTCCAGCACCAGGCCAGTCCCGCCAGCGTGGCCACTGCGATGAGGAGTTTGATGGCTGCTTCAAGGGGCCGGCCGGCGGCAACATCGCCACCGAGGGACCAGGCTGCACCCAAGGGCGTCCAGGACAGCGTGGCCGCCAGCTCAGTGAGGAACCCTGCCGAGGCGGCTATCCCCCGGCTGACACCCGCCACAATCGGGCCCATGAGGACCAGCGGGATCATGAATGCGATGGCACTGACATCCTTGAAGCGGCGTGACGACGCCAGACTGGCGGTTGCCGTGGTCACCACCCGGGAGAGGACGATGCAGCTCAGGACGCCCAGCGCGGCGCCCACCAGCGCGGCGGCTGCCGGTAGCGGGCCCCGGGCCCAGGTCCACACAGTTGCAAGAGCCACCAAGGCGGTGGCCAGGCCAGGGATTCCGATCAGCCCGCCGAGAGCCAGGCCGGTCAGGAGCTGCGGCATGGGGATGGCAGAGGTGGTGAAGCGCGCAGGATCAAGGGTCATGTCCACGGCCGAGGCCGCGATGGGAACTATGCCCCAGCCCAGGAGGGCAGCCGAACCGCCGAGCACCACGGCCAGGTGGGCAAGTTCCGGATCAGCCCGGCGCAGCAGCACCAGCGCCACCACCAGCGCCCCGACCAGTCCCAGCGCATACAGTCCGCCGAAGGCCATGCCCACCAGCTGCCACGGGCTGCGGCGGAGGCCGTTCCGGAGCAGGGTCAGCTTCAGTCTTAGAAGGTGCGCAACCATTCCAGGCCTTCCGTGTGGTTGCGCCCGCCCACCAACTGGACAAACCTGTCCTCGAGCGATTCCCCGGCGCGGACCTCATCCACCGTTCCCACAGCAAGCAGCCTTCCGGCGGCAACGACGGCAACGTGGTCGCACATCCGCTGGACCAGGTCCATTACGTGGCTGGACACGATCACCGTCCCGCCCGAAGCAACGTAGCGGTCCAGGATGGCGCGGATGTTTGATGCCGAGACCGGATCCACGGACTCGAAGGGCTCGTCCAGCACCAGCAGCCGCGGAGCATGGATCAGGGCGGATGCGAGCGCGATCTTCTTGGTCATGCCTGCCGAGTAGTCCACCACCAGGGTCCCGGCGTCGTTGCCAAGGTCCAGCGCGGACAACAGCTCGCCCACGCGGGAGGCCACCACGTCCTTGTCCATGCCGCGCAGCAGCCCGGCGTAGGTGACCAGCTGTTCGCCGGTCAGCCGGTCAAAGAGGCGCACCCCGTCCGGCAGGATGCCCATCAGCTTCTTGGCCTCCAATGGCCTGGCCCACACGTCAACCCCGTGGACCACGGCAGTGCCGAAGTCCGGCCGCAGCAGGCCCGTGGCCATCGACAGGGTGGTGGTCTTGCCGGCGCCGTTGGGACCCACAATCCCGAAAAAGGAACCCGCCGGGACATCCAGACTGATGCCGTCCACCGCAATCTTGCCGCCGAATCGCTTGGCGAGCCCGCGGATGGACAGTGCGGGGACCGGGCCGGCGGGAAGCACCGGATCAGGATGCGGAGCAGTCATACTGCCAGCGTAGTGCCTGCGCCTGGTCCCGGTGCAGGGCCGAAGGACCAGCGCAGCCTAGAACGAATGCCGCGGCATGGCACGGTCATACTGCGGCGGCCATGCGAGCTCGTGTCCCAGCTGGAATGCAGCGCGGAGCCACCAGTGCGGATCGCGGAGCGCCGCCCTGGCAATGAACACGCCGTCGGCCTGTCCGGTGGCCACGGCGTGTTCGGCCTGGTCCGCGGAGGTCAGCAGGCCCACAGTGCCCGTGGGGACGCCGGCTTCCCGGCGGATCCGCTCGGAGAAGCCTGTCTGGTAGCCCGGGCCGGGCTTGATGTCCTGGTGGGCCACGGCACCTCCGCTGGAGACATCGACCAGGTCAACGCCGCGCTCAGCCGCCTGGGCAGCCAGCCGGACCGATGCCTGGAGATCCACCCCGCCCCGCGCCCAGTCCGTGGCCGAAATGCGCAGCAGCAGGGGCATGGATTCGGGGATGACGTTGCGGACGGCATCAATGACAGCGAGCATCAGCTTGTTGCGGCCTTCCTCGGTGCCGCCCCAGGCGTCTGTCCGCGTGTTGATCAGCGGGCTCTGGAACTGGTGCAGGAGGTAGCCATGGGCTCCGTGGATTTCAACAGTGTCGAATCCGGCGTCGACAGCACGCACTGCAGCGGCGGCGAAATCGCTGATGACCCCATGGATCTGTTCCCCGGTCATCCCGGCAGGTTCGGCATAGCCGTCGAAGGCTGAACGTGACGGGCCAACCGTGGACCAGCCGCCGTCGGACTCCGGCACGCTCCCGCGTTGCCCGGAGAAGGGCCAGTAGGTGGACGCCTTCCGCCCCGCATGGGCCAGCTGGACACCGATTTTGGTGTCGGCGGCGCCGTGGCGGTGCACAAAACCAGTGATACGCTGCCAGGCCCCGGCCTGTTCGTCGTTGTAGAGCCCGGCATCCCGGGGGCTGATCCGGCCCTGCGGGTTGACGGCGGCCGCCTCGGTGAGGATGAGCGCGGCGCCGCCTGTGGCGAAGGAGCCCAGATGCATCAGGTGCCAGTCGTTCGGTACCCCCGGGGCGCCGTCGGGACCGCAGCTGTACTGGCACATGGGCGACACCCAGCCACGGTGCTTCAACTCCAGCGAGCGGAGCTTCAACGGCTCGAAGAGGGCCGGCACTAGAAGAGCACCCTGGCCAGTCCCTGGCGTGCCTTGGCAACACGGGGGTCGGTGGTGCCCACCACGTCAAAAAGTTCCAGGAGCCGGACGCGGGCCGTTTCCCGTTCCGGCCCGAAGTTCCGGCCAATGAAGCTGACCACGCGGTTGAAGGCATCCTCCACATGACCGCCGGCCACGTCCAGGTCCGCCACACGGAGCTGCACCTCAAGGTCATCGGGTTCGGTGGCGGCGCGGGCGCGGAGCGCTTCGGTATCGCCGGCCGAAAGCGGCTGCAGCCGGGCCATCAGTTCCACCTGGGCCAGGCCGGCCTTGGCTTCTGCGTCGGCGGGCATTTCCAGCAGGGCCTGGCGGTAGGCAACCGCCGCAGCCTCGTAGTCGCCCGCCTCGATGGCGTCGAACGCGGCCTGGTGCAGCGGCGGAAGCGGCGCAGGCTCAGCATCCTGCGGTGCGCCACCGCCCAGGCTGCCCGTGACCCCGTTCGCTGCAGCTACTTTCAGCAGCTCATCCAGGATGCCCCGGATCTGGGCGTCCTCGGCGCCGCCTTGGAAGAGGGGTACCGGCTGGCCCTTGAGGACGGCGACGGCCGTGGGGACGGCCTGGACCTGGAACGCCTGTGCCAGCTGCGGGAAGGCGTCGATGTCCGCGGTTCCCAGGACCAGCCTGCCGCCAAAGCTGTTGACCACGTGTTCGAGGGTGTCCAGCATACCGGCGGATTCGGGCGAATAGGCGGCCCACAGCGCGATGACAACCGGAACCTGGGCAGAGAGTTCCACCAGCTCCTGGAAGTTGCTTTCGGTGACCTCCACGCGCAGGGGTGCGGCCCCGGCGTCGGCCCCTCCGGTATCCGGGGCTGACCCGCCCGG
>NZ_QAIQ01000293.1 GCF_003061105.1 Arthrobacter sp. HMWF013 | reverse complement strand
CATCCGGCCCGCATGCTGTCATCTCCCGAATAATCACCAGCCGCGGTGCCGGTTTGGCGCCTGATAGTTCACCGGGTTCTATGGACGACGGCGACTGTCACCGCCGTGACGCAGGCCAGGACCATCACCGTGAGGGCCAGTGCCGTCCAGCCCAGGCTCTGGAACACCAGGCCGCCCGCCCAGCCGATCACGCTTGAGCCGAGGTAATAGGCCAGATTGTAGAGCGACGACGCCTGGGCCCGGGCGGTGGTGGCAATGCTGCCGGTCCAGCCCGCACCAATGCTGTGGGCCGCAAAGAATCCGCCCGTGAACACCACCAGGCCGGCCAGAATCAGGGCGAGTACCTGGGTCAGCGTCAGCGCCAGCCCCGCGATCATGAGCAGGATCCCTGCCAGCAGGACGTTCCGCCGGCCAAAGCGGGCTGTCAGCCCACCGGCCCAGCGGGAGGAGAAAGTCCCCGAAAGATACGCGAGGAAGATCAGGCTGATCAGGGTGCCCGGCAGCAAAAAGGGCTCCGCAGACAACCGGAAACCCAGGTAGTTGTAGACCGCCACAAAGCCGCCCATCATCAGGAATGCCTGCACATAAAGTGCCAGCAGCCGGGTGTTGCGCACATGGCCGCCCAGGGTCACCAGCGCCCCGCGCAGGCCCGCGGCTTTGGCGGGAGTGAACCCTTTTGCTTTGGGGATCAGGACCAGGAAGAGCACAGCCGCCACCGTTGCCAGCAACGACACACTCAGGGCGGCCGCCCGCCAGCCCCACAGTTCTCCGATTGGCCCGGCGACCAGCCGGCCGGCCAGCCCGCCCAAGGTGGTACCGGCAACGTAGGTGCCGGCAGCCACCGCGGCGTGGGCCTTGTTCACTTCCTCGTTCAGGTAGGCAATGGCGATCGCCGGTATCCCGCCCAGCGCCATGCCCTCAAGGAGCCGGAGGCCCAGCAGCATGCCGAAACTGCTGGCCAGCGGCACCAGGAGGCCCAGGACGGTGGCCGCTGAAATGCCGATTGCCATGGCCCTGACGCGTCCGATCCTGTCGGCCAGGAAGGACCAGGGGATCACCGTGATGGCCAGGCCCACGGTGGCCAGCGATATGGTCAGGGCCGCATCAGCCGCGCTGACCTGCTGGTCGGCGGCCATGATGGGCAGCACCGCCTGGGTGGAGTAAAGCTGGGCGAACGTTGCCACCCCGGCAAAAGCCAGTCCCGCCAGGATCTTGCTGTAGGCGGCTGAGCCCTTGGGATGACCGTCCCAGGCCGTCCGGCTCAGGGCAGGGCGGATGGGTCGGGTGGCATCTTCAGGCA
>NZ_QAIQ01000025.1 GCF_003061105.1 Arthrobacter sp. HMWF013 | reverse complement strand
CGCGAATAGACCCACCCAAAAAACGCAGGCTCACTCAGGGCACTCCCTCAAGGGGAGTGCCCTTTTTGGTGCGTCGCGGCTCTGGTAAGCCCACACCGGCACACCGGCTCCTCGCTTCAACACTAGCCAAGTGATCCTCGGCACACTATGGTCATAGGACGTCGTATGTGGCAGGTGGTATCACCGCCAGGCCGAGCGACGAATTCTCCCGATCCGCCGCCTTCGCGGCGCCTTGAAAGGATATGGATTTGCGAATTTTCACCTCACGGAGCAGATATCGATACCTCGCCCACACGGCAGGAGCCGGGCTGGTAGCGCTCACCCTGCTCGCTGGCCCGGGGATTGCCGCGCAGGCCGCTCCCATTCCGCCGAACAACCCGGCGTTGGCTCCCGGCAGCTTCACCGAGGCCAACGTCGGCGCGGACCGCACGGCCGCTGACTTCTTCTACCGGATCCCGGCCCTGACGTACCTGGGCAACAATGTGGTGCTCGCATCCTGGGACGGCCGCCCCGGCAGTTCAGCGGACGCGCCGAACCCCAACTCGATCGTGCAGCGCCGCAGCACCGACGGCGGCCAGACCTGGGGCCCCGTGCAGGTCATTGCCGCTGGGCACGTGGCAGATGCCAGCGGCCCGAGGTACGGCTACAGCGACCCCTCCTACATTCACGACGCAGAGACCGGCAAGGTCTTCAACTTTTTCGTGTTCTCCAAAGATCAGGGTTTCGGGGGCAGCCAGTTCGGCAACGACGACGGGGACCGCACGGTCATCTCCTCAGCCGTGATCGAGTCCTCGGACGGTGGCGTCTCCTGGAGCCAGCCTCGGCTCATCACCAACGTCACCAAACCCGGCACCAGCAAGACCAGCCCCGCGGCCGGCGACGTGCGCTCCAATTTCGCATCGTCCGGTGAAGGCATCCAGCTCAAGTATGGCCAATACAAAGGCCGCCTCATCCAGCAGTACGCCGGCGATGTCCGCCAGGCCGACGGCACCAACAGGATTCAGGCCTACAGCGTCTACTCGGACGATCACGGCGTGACCTGGCACAAGGGCGCCAACGTGGGTGACCGCATGGACGAGAACAAGACTGTTGAACTCTCAGATGGCCGCGTCCTGTTGAACTCCCGCGACAACGCCAACCAGGGCTACCGCAAAGTGGCCATCTCCACCGACGGTGGCGCCACTTATGGACCCGTCACCCAGGACACCGAACTTCCGGATCCGGCCAACAACGGTTCCATCGCCCGGATGTTCCCGACCGCGGCACAAGGTTCAGCCGATGCCAGGAAGCTCATCTTCACCAACTCCAACTCCAAGACCGGCCGCGAGAACGTCTCCGCGCGCGTCTCCTGCGACGACGGCGCCACCTGGCCGGGCGTGCGTACCATCCGCTCCGGCTTCTCCGCCTACTCCACGGTGTCCCGGCTCGAAGACGGCAAGTTCGGCGTCCTGTATGAGGGCAATTACACGGACAACATCCAGTTCGCAAAGTTCGACGACGCCTGGCTGAACTACGTCTGCGCCCCGCTCTCCGTCCCCGCAATCACCACAGCACCGGGGGCAACGCAGCAGGTAGCAGTCACCGTCACCAACCAGGAAGCCACCACCCTCTCCGGTGCCACCGCCACCGTCTACACACCCACCGGCTGGAGCGCCACGACGGCGCCTGTCCCCGACGTCGCGGCCGGCGCCTCGGCCACTGTCAACGTTGCCCTGACGGCACCGGCGAATGCCAGTGGCCCGCAAAACCTCAACGCGGCGTTCACGACGGCGGATGGCCGGGTTTCGCAGTTCACGTTCACCGCCACCGTCCCGGCGGCCCCGCAGGTGGGCCTCACCATCACCGGCGCAGCCCCCGCCCGCGATGTCATTGCCAGCCCCTACCAGGCCGGCGACGTCCTGTCCTACACCTTCACGGTCAAGAGCACGGCCAACGTCACGGCCAACTCCGTCCCTGTCTCCGGCACGTTCGATTCAGGTTTCCTCCCGCCGTCGGCCCCCAACTGCCGGTTCAACAATCTGGCCGCCGGGGCCACCTACACGTGCACGTCGGCCAGGCACACGGTAACCGCAGAGGACGTTGAGCGCGGCTACTTCGTACCGGCGGCAAGCTTCGCCATCACAGCCAGCGCGACGCCGTCGCTCACCAAAACCGTGCCGTTCACGGGTGCTGCGGTGGCATTGCGGGACGGACTGCTGGCTGCTGACGTCAGCGGTGCGCGTGCCGACGTCGGGCGCGATCTGTCCGCCCGGCCCTACGCCGCAGGCGAGCTCGTCCCGTACACCTTCAACGTCCGGAACACGGGGCCGCTGCTGGAAAAGGTGGCTCCGACTGCAGGCAACTTCAGCCCGTTTGTCCCTGATGGCGCCGGGAACTGCCGCTACAGTGCCCTGCCGGCCGGGCAGGGCTACGTGTGTGCCACGCCGCGCCACACCGTGACTGCCGAGGAAGCCGCACAGGGCTTCTTCGTTCCGAAGACCACCTGGGAGGTCAGCGCCACCGGCCAGAGCACCCGGACGTACGACATTGACGGCGGTGAAGTGGACCTGAAGGTCCGCGAGGCGCGCCTCGAGGGCACCATAGCCGCCGAATGGAACGACGTCGACGGCGACCGCTTCGCCAGCCAGGGCGACACCGTCACGTACACGTACACCGTGGGCAATGCCGGCAACGTCACGCTGACCGGCCTGAGCGCCCCCGACGCTTCCATCAGCCAGGATGCCCTGGCAGTGGGAGGCACTGTCACCGAGACGCGTGAGCACGTCCTGACCGCGGCGGACATCACGGCGGGCAGGCTCGAGGCCATCTCGTTTGAAGCCACCGCTTCCAACGGGGCCAAGCCGGTCACCGCAACGGTGACTGGCGGGGCGATGCTCCTCAACCTCCAGCCGGCGCAGCCGGAGACCATCCCCGTCCTCGCCCTCCAGGACTTCGACGGGCAGGTGCCGCCCTTCGATATGGGCACGCTGGACAAGTACCGTAACGGCCAGAAAGTCACCCTGAAGGGCCTGGACTACGGCCAGTGGTACTACGTGTACCTGAACAAGACGGGCTACAGGGTTGGCTGGATCTTCCCAACCACCGTCAAAACGGTTGAATTCATCCTGCCCTCCGATGTGCAGAACGGCCGCGACGACGTGGTGGTTCTGGACAAAGACGGGGAGCAGGTGTCCTTCGACCGCCTGCAGGTCACGCCCAAGGGCTAAAGGGGTTCCCTGATCTGAACATCAAGGAAGACCCCCACGCGTGGACCTTTCAACGTCCGTACGGTGGGGGTCTTCTGCTGTCAAAGCAACCCATGGCTGGCCCATCCCACCTCCTGCCGTAAGCGCCTACAATGACGAGATGGCCATGGGATTCATTCGGGCCGTTCACAAGCGCAGCATCAGAGTCCCTGAGGACGTCAGTGTGGTGGGCTTTGACAACAGCTACGAAACCGGACCGGTCGCTCCTGCCCTGACTGCGGTGGAAGCACCCCTCCGCGCCCTCGGGTCCGCCGCAGTCTCCAATCTGCTCGCCTTTGCCCAGGGCGCCCAGTCCCGGCCGGGCCGGCCCTTGGTCCTGCCGGCACGCCTTATTATCAGGGACTCCACCTCAGCCCCTGCCCGGCTTCCTGCACTCACCTGCCCTTATTCGGAGTGCGTATGACTGACTCGAAAAACGTTCTGTGTCCTATGTCATATTGAGCTATCAGTCTGTACTGTTTGAATACGCTGGTCTCATCGCATTACAAGATCTGTAATGTCATTTTGCCGTTCCAGCTTCTTCATACCGGCAACGTGGCCGGCCCGTTTCCTCGTGAAAGGTGTAGTCGCTCGTGAAATCAACTGGAAAGCGCCCCATGCAGGGCGGGGGACTGAGGAGGGCGACGGCAATGGCCGTGGGCCTGCCGCTGCTCCTCACCTCGCTGGCGATGAGCCCCGCTACCGCGGCGCCCGCCGGGCAGGACACGGCAATAACCGCAAAGAACACCGCTGCCTCAGAGTTCAAGGACGGCCGCTATATCGTGGTTCTCGCGGCCAAGGCTGCTGCTGCCTACGAGGGGGAAACTCCCGGGCTGGGGGCCACCAAGCCGCAGAACGGGCGGAAGCTCGATGCCGGCAGTCCCAGCTACCAGGCCTACGACGCCCACCTGCGCAAGGTCCAGCGTGAGGTTGCCGCGGAACAGGGAGTGACGCCGGCCAAGCAGTTCACTGCTGCCCTGAACGGCTTCACCGCCGAACTGAGCGCGGCCCAGGCCGCAGAGCTGTCCAAAGACACCCGGGTGCTGACAGTCTCGCCCGACGTCGAAAACGCCCCTGACTACACCACCACCGATTTCCTGAAGCTCACCGGAGCCGAAGGCGCATGGGCAACAAAGTTTGGCGGCGAGGCCAACGCCGGCAAGGGTGTGGTGGTTGGCGTGATCGATTCAGGCTACGCCCCGGACAACCCGTTCCTGCAGGGCGAGCCGGTCCAGCCGCTCAGCGGAAAGGCCCAGGTGGGGGTCCCGTACCGCACCGGTGATGGAAAAATTGCCATGCTCAAGGCCGACGGCACCACCTTCGTCGGCGAATGCGAGAAAGGCGAGGGCACCGGGGCGGCGTTCGATGGAACATTGTGCAACTCGAAGGTCATCAGCGCCCGGTACTTCGCCGACGCCTTCCTGCAGTTCGTTCCCGCCGCGAACCGCGCACCGGAGGAACTTATTTCCCCGGTGGACGTGGGGAGCCACGGCACCCACACGGCCACCACGGCTGCCGGCAACGCCAACATTGAGCAGGTCCTCGATGGCGTGAGCTTCGGCAAGAGCTCCGGTGTGGCGCCGGCGGCAAAGGTCTCCGTCTACAAGATCTGCTGGGAAGACACCGATCCGGCAACAGGAGGCTGCTACTCCTCCGCCTCCATCGACGCAATCGACACCGCCATCAAGGACGGCGTCGACGTGCTCAACTACTCGATTTCCGGTAACACGGACAGCACCACCGATCCCGTGGCCCTGGCCTTCCTGAACGCTGCTGCAGCCGGCGTCTTCGTGGCTGCCTCTGCCGGTAACTCCGGCCCCGCGGAATCCACCGTCAACCATGCTTCCCCGTGGCTGACCACCGTGGCCGCCTCCACGTTCCCCAGCGACCTGCAGGGAACGGTCAAGGTATCGGACGGCACCCTCTACCGCGGTGCCTCCATCATGAAGTCCGAAGTCACGGACAAGCCCGTGGTGGTTGCCGCAGCGGCCGCTGCGGCAGGCGTCACGAACGCCAACCTGTGCGGCCCCGGCACGCTGGACCCGGCGAAGGTTGCCGGCAAGGTTGTGGTCTGCGACCGTGGTGTGGTGGACCGGACGGCCAAGAGCCTCGAGGTCCAGAACAAGGGCGGCGTTGGCATGATCCTGGTGAACCTTGCCAACAGCTCCGAGGACGCCGATAACCACGTTCTCCCCACAGTCCACGTCAACGCTCCCAAGGGACCCGAACTGAAGGCCAAGCTGGCCGCCAACACGGCACTCACCGTCAGTCTCGTCAAGGGCGACCTCACCGGTGACCCCCAGGCTCCGGCTCCCCAGGTGGCCGGGTTCTCCTCCAGGGGTCCCAGCCTCGCCTCCGGCGGTGACCTGTTGAAGCCGGACATTTCCGCCCCCGGCGTCAACGTCCTTGCCGGTGTATCAACGATCGGAAACGCCGGCGAACAGTTCGGCTTTATGTCCGGCACGTCCATGGCAGCTCCCCACATCGCCGGTTTCGGTGCGCTGGTTCTCGGCAAGCAGCCGCAGTGGAGCCCCGCGATGGTCAAATCCGCCATGATGACCACCGCCTACCCGCTGCTTAATGCAGACGGAACCCCCAACACGAATCCGTTCGACGGCGGGGCAGGCCACATTGATTCACTGCGGGTGCTTGATCCCGGCCTGGTCTATAACTCGGGCATCAAGGACTGGCTGGGCTTCCTCAATGGCCAGGGAGTGGACACTGGCGCACCGCAGGCCGGCACAGTCGCGGCCAAGGACCTGAACCTCCCCTCCATTGCCCTCGGCAGCCTGGTGGGTGAAGTCCAGGTCAAGCGCCAGCTGACCGCCCTGGTTCCCGGAATGTACCGTCCGGAGGTCACCATGCCGGGCTTCAACGTCCAGGTGGAGCCCCAGTCGCTGAACTTCTCCAAGGCAGGCCAGACCCGCGAGGTCACCCTCACCATCAGGAATGTCAGCGCCCCCGTGGGTGAGTTCACCACCGGCTCGCTGACCTGGAAGGGTCCGCGCACGGTCACCTCGCCGATAGCCATCCGGCCCGTTGACGCGCAGATCGCGCCGTCCTTCTCGTTCAGTTCCGTCACCGGTACGGGGACCGGAACCATGGACCTGGTGTCCGGCTCCGACAAGCCCATCGGCGTCGCAGTGGAGGGACTCGCCCCGGTCAGCCAGACCGGAATCAACAAGGTTCCGGGTGCCTATGCTGCCAAGAACGACGCACACAACGCCGTGGTGGCCGTCAAGATTCCGGAGGGCGCCACCTTTGCCCGGCTCGGCGTGCAGGCGGAGACGAACGACGTCGACTGGGACCTGGTGGTCTATGGGCCCAACGGAACGGGCGGTCTGGTGGCCACCCAGGTTGCCACCGCTGCAGCCAGTGAGTTCCTGGACCTCGAGGCACCGAAGGCGGGAACGTACTACATCGTGGCCAACCTGTACTCCACACCCAGTGGCGGGGCTGCCAACGCGGCGATCCAGGCTGTGTCCTTCTCCGGTGATGCCGGGAACCTGACAGTCAATCCGAATCCGATTGTGGCACCGAACGGAACGGCCACGGGTGCCACGCTGAACTGGACCGGGCTGTCGGAGGGTTCCTACGCATCCCGCCTCAGCCTGGGGGAGAACGGCATCCGGACCTGGGTCAACGTCCAGGTGGGGGCAGGCACGGCACCGGCTCCGGCCGGTTCCCCGGCCATGGCCACCGTCGAGGGGATCCCCGGCGTGTAGCGCACGCGTAGCGCAATAAAAGCAGAATAAGACGTCCCGGTCAGCTGAGCTGGCCGGGACGTTTTATGTCCAGGACCCGGCGGTCGATCTTCCGGTTCCGGGCGCACCGCCGAGGAGCGGTGCCAGGGCCTTCCAGCGGGCAATCTCGCACCCGTCGGTCTTCTGGAACCTCGCATTGACCTCCCGGCCATGGAAGGTTCCGGTGACCAGTGCAACCTGCGGTCCGCCGTACTGCTGCGTGCACAGTTTCGGCGGCCCCGGCAGGGGAAAGAAAATATCCTGGCCGAACCGCTCCACGGCTTCCAGGGCGGCGTCCGGGTCCGGCAGCGTGGATTCTTCCCTGGACCGGCCATCCTCGGCGACGAGCCGGAATACATACTCTTCCGCGTCCGGTTCCTCCCTGAGCCTGATGGTCAGGTCAAGGGGATCTGCTGCGCGGTGGTCGGGGGAGTCCAGGTGATTCACTGCCTTTCCGATGGTGTGAGCGGCGCCAGCGCGGCGGCCAGGCGGCCCCGGAGCTCCGCAGCCTCGGCGGCGAAGGCCCGTTGATGCTCCACGTAGGCGGCCTTGCCGTCAGCGGTCTCAATCCTGATTGCAGGATAGCCCCACTCCTCAAGATCGTACGGGGACGCCTGCATGTCCATGGCCCTGATCCGCCACGACAGCTCAAAACAGTCCATCACCAGTTCGCTGGGCAGTGCCGGCAGGAGTTTGTAAGCCCACTTGTAGAGGTCCATGTTGGCGTGCAGGCACCCCGGCTGTTCCATGTGCCGCTGGTTCTCGCGGCTGGGCGTCAGCTCGTTGAGCGCGATGGCGTCGGGGGTGTAGAAACGGAAGGCGTCGAAGTGCGAGCACCTGATCCGGTTCTTTTCCACCACCTGGTCCGTTCCGGCAGAACCCAGCCTGAGCTTCAGGTACTCGTGACGCAGATCAAACTTGTCCTGACGGTAGACCATGGCCCATTCATGCAACCCGAAGCAGCCGAACTGGGCCGGCCGCGCCGCTGTACCGCGGAGAATGATCCCGGCAAACGTCACGGCGTCCTGCCGGTCGGCCAGGAACTTCCCGCGGTCAAAGGTGACCGCCACGCTTCCCGCCGCCAGCCCGAGTGAGGCGAGTTCGCCGTCGTCGAGCGTTCTGTAGTGCTTCCAGCCCGTGCGGGCAGCGGCCCGCTCCCCGGTTAGTACGACGCCGGCACCCGGGTGCCAGCGCAACAGCTGGCCCGGTTTTTGGGTGTAGTACG